>CADCQV010000183.1 GCA_902803625.1 uncultured Lachnospiraceae bacterium | reverse complement strand
CAAGGCAAAGAAGGGTGAATTCAGCTACGACAAGACCTCAAAGACCGTGTCCTTCAGCGGAAGTAATCTGAACGGAAGCCGAAAGCTATAATGTATGGTACAAGGTTTATGGGGACCGCAGTCATAATGATAGAAGGAGCTGAAAAAGAAATATAATCTGAATATAAAAGTGAAATGGCCGTTAAGTTAAGCCGTTTGTCATTCTAAGCGTCAGCGAAGAATCTTCTTTCCGGAGGCAGAAGACTCTTCGCTCCGCTTTTTTTTGTTCCTGAACCGAATAGACGCTAAAAACGACGGATCAGTCATAATACGTTGTTTTTTCGGTACATAATAACTATTATTTGCTTCGGGATAGTATCCTCACCATGAACGGATCCTTTGACTGTCCCACGGAGTGTAGATGAGAATAACCTGGATAGTACCGCATTTTCCCCCGCATATCGGAGGAGGAGAAAAGCTGTATATGGACATATGCCTTTTCCTTAAAGAGAGAGGCAACGAGGTAAGGGTCGTGACCAGCAGCTCCGGTGGCATAACGGGATACCGAAGTGTAAAGGGGGTCAGGATATGGTATTGTGACTGGCCTCTTTTTTTCGGGCATCCATTGGTCAGGATGACCGATATCCTGCCGCACGTCAAATGGTGTGATATCGTTCATACTTCCATTTATTCCACCGCATTAAAGGCAAATCTGGCTTCTTTACTCTGCGGGAAGAAATGTATAACCACCATCCATGAGGTCATGGACAGGAAGTGGTTCTGGTTTGAAAAAAATCCCTTGAAGGCTGCAGCCTTTTTTATTTATGAAAGGCTGATAGTCTTCAGTTGTCCGCTTGTGCATGTGGTTTCCGGGGCAACTGCCTCCGATTACAGAGCTGCGGGGGGCAGGTGCAAAAAACCATTTATGATATACAACTATCCGGATCTTCCGGATTATTCCCTTATTGAAAAGGAAGACATATCCTTCCGTAGTTTTTTTTCCTTAAAGGAAGGAGAGCGTGGGATACTTTTTTTCGGAAGACCTGCTAAAAATAAGGGGATCTTCGTACTCCTGAAGGCTTTGAGCCTCTTGGCGGAAAAGGAAACAGCTTCTGCAAGAGTGCGGTTCTGTTTTATCCTGGCAAAGGATCCCGGACAGGATTACAGAAAGGCAATCCATCTCATTCGAAAACTGGATCAATCCGGACACATAACCGTAAAGCCTCCACTCCCGAGGCTTAGGCTCCTTAAGGTTCTTTCCGGAGCAGACTGCTGTATTATCCCCTCTGTTACTGAAGGCTTTGGGTATGCGGCGGCAGAGGCCTGCGCCCTGAAAAGAGCTGTCATCAGTTCTGATGCAGGTTCTCTTAAGGAAGTAGTGGGCGGCAGATGTCTCTTTTTTAAGAACAGGGATGCGAAAGATCTGGCAGCTAAACTCCGCTTGTATTTAAGGGAGGATACAAAGGCCTTTTCTACAGTGGAGGAAAAATGCTTTGATAAATTAAGGATCATCAGACAGTACACGGATATGTACAGCTCCCTTTTAAGATCCCCTTTATATATGAGGAAAAACAGTGACAGTTAAAGAAGGGGGGTTCATAAAGAGATCGGACGTGATCCGGGTCGGCGCTTCAAATATTATGGCTTTAGTCACCGCAGTCATAATAGGACTTGCCCTTCCCCGCTTCACAAGCTACGAGACCTACGCAGGTTACAGGGAATATACGCTTTTTATCGGCTTTTCCGGACTGCTTCACTTTGGCTTTGTCAATGGTATTGCGCTCCGCTATGGCGGCCTGTATCTAAACGAGCTGCCGGTCGTGACTTTCAGTGTATACTCCCGGGTTTTTGCCTTGGCAGAGCTGATCCTAGCAGCGATCCTGACCTTCTTTTTATATATTGTTCCCGGCGGTTGTATAACTCCTCTTTTTTTTGTTGGGTTAAATCTGTTCCTTGAAAATCTTAGAGCATATTTTTCGACTATAACGATCTTTACCGGCAGATTTCGGACAGATGCTATGCTGCAGTTCCTGTACAGGGGTGTACAGCTATTCGGATTTCTAATGATCCTGTGGCTGGGATCAGGAGGATGGCCTGGGTTTCTTATATTTACAACAGTATTAAATACAGCTGTTCTGGTCATATATGCTGTCTGCAATTCTGCTCTTATCATTCCCTTCGCCGGGAGTATTTTAGATCAGGGTCCGGATATGATCAAAACGGTCCGACGGGGTATTCCGGTACTCTTAGGGGAACAGCTTTCCCTTTTGATCCTGGAGGCTGACAGCATATTTGCAAGGCTTTTCTTTGACGCAAAGCAGTTTTCGGTTTATTCCTTTGCGGTTTATATCATAGTTACCGCATATACCGTTATAAGTTCTGCGAATACAGTGATCTTTCCATATCTTAAGCGTCAGGAAGAAAAGGATCTGGCCAGGAGATATAAAGAATTGAAACTGATCTCCCTGATACTGTCCCTTATCATGTGGGTTTTCTTAATTTTATGTCCGGTGGTCATAAGGAGGCTTATGCCGGGATATGAGGACAGTATCCCGTTTCTCTATATTCTGTCGGGCACACTGCTCTTCAGGACACTGCAGGGAATGGCCTGTTCAAATACAATGAAGGCTCTGGATATGGAAAAAGAATATTTTGCCTGCTGTGTTGCATCCGGTGCTGCTGCAGTCATTTCCGATACAGCGGCATACATGATATGGAGGGATCTATGTCCAATTGCTGTCTGCAGCGTACTGGTATTCGCATTCTGGTATTTCATTTGTGATCATATGATAAGAAAACGGCTTATGGTGAAAACAGGAAAGAGCGGCATCGACAAGAAATGAAGGATCTGTTGATAGTAATACCTGCATATAACGAAGAAAAGAATATTGGCAGGGTGATCACTGAATTGAAAGAGAAAGCGGGAGATTTTCCCTTATTGGCGGTGGATGACGGATCCACCGACGGCACGGGAGAGCTGTTGAGAACCATGGGGGTGAAAACCCTCAGGCACCGGGTAAATCTTGGACTCGCCGAAGCCGTAAGGACCGGGATGAAGTATGCCCTTCGTCATGGTTTTAAGTATTCCATGCAGTTTGACGCTGACGGGCAGCATGATGCGGCTGCAGTTAACAGGCTTTATGAAAAGGCCGGAGACGGTGATCATGATATAGTCATAGGTTCCAGATACGCAGAGGAAAAGGGTTCTCATTCTTTAAGGACTTTGGGTGGGAATCTGATATCGTTATGCATACGGCTGGTCAGCGGAGAAAGGATCAAGGATCCCACTTCCGGTATGCGTTTATATGACAGGCGGGTCATGGAATGCTTTGCGGCTTCCTCGCACTATTCGCCGGAGCCGGATACACTGTCGTATCTCATAAGCCGCGGGATCAAAGTAACCGAGGTTCAGGTCAGCATGAATGAAAGGATGAGTGGCAGGAGCTATCTTGATATCACGGAATCTCTACGGTATATGTTCAGGATGTGCAGCTCCATACTGCTGCTGCAATGGATAAGGAGATAATACAGGATATGCCTATAGTTTTACGGATACTCTTATTCATTTCCTCGTTATTAAGCTTTGTCTTCGTTGTAAGAAGACTGAGGAAATCCAAGGTACAGCTCTATGATACAACCTTCTGGATCACTTTGTCGGCACTGTTTGTGCTGCTGAGCCTTTTCCCCCGGATAGCGATAAAGACTGCAGAGCTGATAGGGATACAGTCCCCTGTAAATATGATATTCCTTATCATCATTTTCTTTCTTCTGGGACATTGTTTCCTCCAGTCTCTCCGGTTTTCCCATCTGGAAGACCGCTTT
>CADCQV010000182.1 GCA_902803625.1 uncultured Lachnospiraceae bacterium | reverse complement strand
GGAGAAAGCGGTTGTATTTATTTCTTTCGGTCATTATCCCTTAATTCCCTGCCTTAATTTGTGATTATTGGATATTATACTACTTATACTTTTTCCTTGCAATTAACAGCAAACCTTGGTCTCCATTCAGACAGTTGGATCAGATATATCCTTGAAGCCTATATCCCTTATGAATGCCACCATACGGTACCCGGATTCTTCCCAGCTGTATACGGAATGCCCTATCACCCCGCCCGGACGGCTGTTTTCCGGAGGTGGATACTCCTTTTTCCCAAACACCTTTATTTTTACGTTGTTTTCACCGGATAGTTTTTTTGCTTTCTCCGCAACATCCTGCGCTACACTGCAATCCCACTCATATCTCTGCTGATCGATCTCTATCATTTTCGAGGCTCTTTTTATCTGCACACAGGTAACTGCTCCCCAGTTTTCTCCGGCAAAGTCCAATACCTTTGAATTCAAGTACGGCACATCGGCAAAAAGCACTTCATAGACAAATGCCGCAAATCTGTATACATACAGCTCGTCTCCGATATGTATCATAGATTCCAGATATCCACGCTCTGCCGGTTTGGCAAAATACAGAACCATCCTGTTTATAAAAAAGTAAGTGAATGCCCCGGATACCGTAATCACTCCTCCTGTTATGCTTAATCTGAGTGGATCCGCGCTCTTCCTGTACTCTACCGACAAGGCCGCTGCTGCTGCAAATATAGAAATAAAAAGCAGCAGGGGCAAGGAATACGGCCATCATACATTCTACTGACTGATGCGAGAAGTATATCTGCTCAACCCATACGGGCGATGAGAGGAAGAACAGCAAAAATATAACTGAAGGCATCCGTAAGCCTTTTTCGGATGCTGCCTTATTCAGGATAAAGCAGATAAGAAGTCCGGCCAGCAGGAGCAGAATACAGGCCATAACCGTGTTGGCAGGGGTAGGAAAAGGATAGTCCTTTATTAGCTCAGCATCTATACCGATATTCTGGTTCAGCAGCTTTTCCCAATAAATAAAAGAGACAGTGACAATCCCTGCTGCAACCAGGCAGAAACCGGGTATTAACGCTTTTTTTGTCCTGTCCCCCATACCGCTTTCACCTTTCCTGGCACCGCTGCCTGCAAAAACACCATTATTATGCGTCGCTTCATTATAGTACACATAATTATTTTAATAAAGGAGCACCTATGATATACTATACAGACGTTGTAATTATGTAATTATTCAGAATGAAAAACAAAGCATTGTAGTTTTTGAAGTCAGGGTTGGTGTTTTTATTATGAAAGCAAAGGCAAAACAGGCGGTTAAGGAGCTTTTATCTTTAAGGATCTTAAAGGAGACACTGGCAATTTACCTTTTTCTGATCCTCGTGATCTATCCCCTTTACTATGTTAACGGCTATGTGGGGATCGGAAAGGCAAAGTGGCATTTTTTCAGAGTTGTCACCTATTATATTGACAGTAAACCCTTTGCGATACCCACCTTTCTGGTGCTCCTTATCATAGCGTTTATCTGGTACCAGATCGACCTCATACGGACGAAGCAGCTCTCCTCTTTCTGGAAAACAAATGTCACGGCTACTGACTGGTTTGTCCTTGCCTACCTCGTATTTGTGCTGATCTCTACCGTGCTTTCGCCTTACAAGGATTTTATCATCTGGGGCTATCAGGGATGGTATATGGGTATCATTGCCCAGTTTGCCTTCTGCGCCCTCTATTTCTTCGTATCCCGCTTTTGGCGCTGGGATACCCTGATGCTGACGCTTTACCTTGGCACTTCCACCATCGTAAACCTCCTTGGAGTGCTGAACAGATTTCAGATAGACCCTTTGGGAATGTATAAGGATATGCCCTATGATGTGGTATTCGAATATCTCTCTACCCTGGGGCAGCGGACCTGGTACTCAAGCTATGTAATGATAGTATTTCCCATAGGTCTCTTCATCTACTGGGAGGCGGAGAAGAAGTGGATAAGGATAGCATCCCTCATATATATCATAATAGGCTTTATGACTGCCATAACCCAGGATTCCGACAGCGCCTTCTTTGCGCTCTTTGCTACCTTTCTTACTCTTTTCAGCTTTTCCTTTGACACGAATAAGCATATGAAGCGTTTCCTGGAGATAATGGCGATAATGCTCCTCTCCTGGAGAGTCATAGGCTTTCTGCAGACAGCCTTCCCCGAAAATGCAGTTGAACTCGGTGATTTTATGATGTTCGGCTCCAAAAGCCCGATAATGTGGATTCCCACCGTATTCTTTATCCTTTTATACCTTTTATTCTTCAAACTGGATAAGGATGGAAGAATAGTGATCTCTGCATTTAAGCCCCTGCGCAATGTGATACTTGTCCTTACCATCATTGCCCTGTCAGGCGCTGTAGTGTATATAATTCTGAATACTCTGGGGAAACTGCCTGAGAATCTCAGATCCGACAACAATTATCTGTATTTCGAAGACGGCTGGGGGAATAACCGCGGACTTGTCTGGAAAACCACTGCGGATGCCCTGAAGCAGACCGCTCTCCACAATCAGATCCGTTTCATTTTCGGCTGCGGTCCCGATGCCTTTTATAATACCTTATATAAATATCACGCTGACGAGCTGAATGCCAGATACGGCAGCACCATTTTCATCTGTGCCCATAATGAATGGCTGAATTCCATCGTTAATATCGGTATCACCGGTGGAATAGCATATATCGGGATATTTGTAAGTTCCTTCGTTCTTTTGGCAAAGAAAGTTTCAAAGATCCCGGAGCTTGCCGGTCCTGCTATGTGCATAGCGGCCTACTTCGCCCACAATTTCTTCTGCTATCAGCAGATCATCTGCACGCCCATTATCTTTATCATCATCGGCGTCGGCATAAGCATCTTCAGAACCGGCGGCTTACGGGCTATCTACGAGGACAACTGATGAGTTGTTCCGGCACCCGGACGATTACGATTTAAATCAGAACCAGTTATTATAGAGATACCCGCATTTTGAAAGGGGTCCCTTTTCGTATGTGACCGCTTCTCCCTTAAGCATACCTTTTGAAAGCTCTATCACCCTCTCTGCTGCGGTCTCCGGATTCCAGTATTTCTGCATATTTTCGTAGGCGGCTTTACCGAGGATCCTTATCTTTGCCGGATCCCGGAGGAGCTTTTCGAGTCTTTCATTCAGATTTCCCTGATCACCGCTCTTAAATATCATCCCCGTAACGCCGTCTTCTATGAGGAAGGG
>CADCQV010000181.1 GCA_902803625.1 uncultured Lachnospiraceae bacterium | reverse complement strand
TAGCATGGTACAGCAGGAAACCAGATTAAAAGTCGCAGATAATACCGGCGCTAAGGAAATCCTTTGCATCAGAGTTATGGGCGGCTCAATGAGGAGATATGCCGGCGTAGTTGATACCATCGTTGCTACTGTCAAAGATGCAACACCCGGCGGAGTTGTTAAAAAAGGTGATGTAGTAAAGGCTGTTGTAGTCCGCACGGTTAAGAGCATCCGCCGTAAGGACGGCTCATATATCCGCTTCGACGACAATGCGGCTGTCATCATCAAGGAGGACTTAACCCCCAGAGGAACACGTATTTTTGGACCGGTTGCACGTGAGCTTCGTGACAAGCACTTCATGAAGATAGTATCCCTTGCACCGGAAGTACTGTAAGGGAGGGTGCATATGGCAACAATGAGAATAAAAAAGGGCGATAACGTTCAGGTCATCGCCGGCAAGGACAAGGGCAAGAGCGGAAAGGTCATTTCCGTTGATTACAAAAAGAGGAAGGTAGTCGTAGAAGGGGTAAACATGATCGCAAAGCATGAAAAGCCCTCAGCGACAAACCAGGACGGAGGTATCGTCCACAAGGAAGCAGCTCTGGATTTAAGCAACGTAATGTTTGAGTACAAGGGAAAGCCTGTCAGGATCGGTTTCAGGGTTGACGGAGAAAAGAAGGTCCGCTTTGACCGTAAGTCCGGCGAGGCGGTTGACTAAGGCTTAGGAGGAAGAAACATTGAGCAGACTGAGAGAACAGTACCAGACAGAGATCGTCGAAGCAATGACGAAGAAGTTTGGCTATAAGAACGTAATGCAGGTTCCGAAGCTCGTAAAGATCGTAGTCAACATGGGCGTCGGAGAAGCAAAAGACAATGCCAAGGTTCTTGATTCCGCAGTGGCGGATATGCAGACCATTACCGGACAGAAGGCTGTTGTCACAAAGGCAAAGAAGGCTGTGGCAAACTTCAAGATCCGTGAAGGAATGCCTATCGGCTGTAAGGTTACTTTAAGGGGCGAGAGAATGTATGAATTCCTTGACCGCCTTGTAAACCTGGCGCTTCCCAGAGTGCGTGACTTCCGCGGAGTGAGCGCAGATTCCTTTGACGGAAGAGGAAATTACGCTCTGGGTATCAAGGAGCAGCTTATCTTCCCTGAGATCGAGTATGACAAGATCGATAAGGTGAGGGGAATGGACATAATAGTTGTTACTACGGCAAAGACCGATGAAGAGGCAAGGGAACTTTTAAGACTTTTCAATATGCCTTTTGCGAGATAAGGAGGAACTTTCAATGGCAAAATTGTCTATGAAGCTTAAGCAGCAGAGAAAGCCCAAGTTCTCAACAAGGGCATACACACGCTGCAGGATCTGCGGTCGTCCCCATGCAGTCTTAAGGAAATACGGCATCTGCCGCGTTTGCTTCAGAGAACTGGCATATAAGGGACAGATCCCGGGTGTTAAGAAGGCATCCTGGTAAGCTGATCTAAGGTTATGGAAAGGAGTATGTGTCGATGACAACAAATGACCCTATTGCAGATATGCTTACCAGAATCCGTAATGCAAATACTGCAAAGCATGATACAGTTGACATTCCTTCATCCAAGATGAAGCTCGCTATAGCAGATATCCTTGTGGATGAGGGTTATGTAAAGAAGTACGATCTCGTTGAGAACGGAAACTTCAAGGATATAAGGATCACATTAAAGTACGCTGATGACAAGAACACAAGGGTTATCTCGGGATTAAAGAGGATCAGTAAGCCCGGACTCCGTGTTTATGCCGGAAGGGAAAAGCTTCCCAGAGTTCTCGGCGGCCTCGGTATCGCGATTCTTTCAACAAATGAGGGAGTGATAACCGACAAAAAGGCCCGTGAGCTCAACGTCGGCGGCGAAGTCCTAGCGTTTGTCTGGTGAACAATCCAGTGGATTGTTCACGGGCACGCTTTGACGCGCTAAGCGCGTCAGTGCCCCGGGGCCTCCCGGAAGCGACCACCTAAAGCGACGCAAAGCGCTGAGCGCGAGTGGGGCCCGGAAAATAGCAGCTGTTTTGAATTTGGTTAATTATATGAGAAAGGAGCGGGCATGTCACGAATCGGAAAAATGCCTATCGCTATCCCCGGCGGAGTAACCGTCGAGGTAGCAGAAAATAACAAGGTGACTGTAAAGGGACCGAAGGGGACATTATCAAGGACTCTTCCTTCTGTAGTGAGCATCAAACAGGAGAACGGGGAATTAAAGGTAGAGCGTCCCAATGACGAGAAAGAGACAAAGGCTCTTCACGGTCTCACAAGAGCACTTATCAACAATATGGTTGTGGGTGTTACGGAAGGATATACGAAGATACTTGAGATAAACGGTGTCGGATACAGAGCTGCAAAGCAGGGAAAGAAGCTTACACTTACTCTTGGTTATTCACATCCCGTTGAGATGGAGGATCCTGAAGGTATCGAGACAAAGGTTACCGACAATAAGATCGAGGTAAGCGGTATCGATAAGGAAAAGGTCGGACAGTATGCAGCTGTCATCAGGGAAAAGAAGAAGCCTGAACCTTATAAGGGCAAGGGTATCAAGTATTCAGATGAGAGAATCAGACGCAAGGTCGGCAAGGCCGGTAAGAAGTAATTAAGGAGGACACTTGGAATGGTCAGTAAGAAAAAGAGATCAGACGTTCGTGCAAAAAAACATATGAAGATACGCAAGACTCTGAGTGGTACTTCATCAAGGCCCAGGCTCTCTGTATTCAGAAGCAATAAGCATATGTATGCACAGGTAATAGATGACGATGCGGCAAATACGCTGGTTTCAGCATCCACAACGGAGAAGGCTGTGAGAAGCGAACTGAAATATACAGATGACGTGGAAGCAGCAAAGTATCTGGGAACGGTTATCGCAAAGAGAACATTGGACAAAGGCATCAAGGAAGTTGTCTTCGACAGAGGCGGCTTTATCTACCAGGGCAAGGTTAAGGCTCTTGCAGATGCTGCCAGAGAAGAGGGACTCAAATTCTAAGGAGGAAGGAGAAGACAATGAAGCACAGCATTATTGATGCAAACAGCCTTGAGCTGGAAGATAAGGTGGTTACGATTAAAAGGGTCACCAAGGTTGTAAAGGGCGGACGTAATATGCGTTTCTCGGCACTTGTGGTTCTGGGCGACCGTAACGGACACGTTGGTGTCGGGCTCGGAAAGGCAGCGGAAATTCCCGAAGCTATCCGCAAGGGCAAGGAAGACGCAGCAAAGAAGCTTATAGACGTAGCGATAGATGATAACGGATCCATCACCTATGACTTTATCGGTAAATTCGGAGGAGCATCCATTCTTCTGAAGAAGGCTCCCGAAGGAACAGGTATAATCGCAGGAGGTCCCGCGCGTATAGTCTGCGAGCTTGCAGGGATCAGGAATATCCGTACAAAGTCGCTGGGATCGAATAACAAGCAGAACGTGGTTCTTGCAGCCATCAACGCACTTTCCCAGATAAAGACACCTGAAGAGGTGGCCAGACTTCGCGGAAAGACCGTAGAAGAAGTAATGGCTTAAGGAGGCAGTCAAAATGTCAGGAAAATTAAAGGTAACACTTATTAAATCCCCTATCGGTGCCATTCCGAAGCACAGGGCTACAGTTGAGGCGATGGGACTTCGGAGGACAAATAAATTCGTTGAGCTGCCTGATAATGAAGCAGTACGCGGAATGTGCAATGCAGTGAAGCACATGGTAAAAGTGGAGGAAATATAATTTTGAAAGTGAGCTTTCAGAATTATCATTTGTGATGCCGGAAAGCTGCATCACAAATGGGTCAAATCCGCTCATATAGAGCGGGAAGCGATGTAATAGGGAAGGAGCGGAATCGACAAGAGATGGAATTGAATAATTTAAGACCAGCTGCAAGTCAGAAACATAAGAATAATTTCCGTAAAGGCCGCGGACACGCTTCCGGAAACGGAAAGACCGCAGGATATGGACATAAGGGTCAGAAGGCACGTTCAGGAGCACCCAGGATCGGGTTCGAGGGCGGACAGATGCCCCTTTACAGAAGGATTCCGAAGCGCGGCTTTAAGAATATCAACAGGAAGAATATTGTTGCCATAAACTTAAGTACTCTTGAGCACTACTATGAGGACGGCGATACCGTAGTCAGTGAAGATCTCATTGAAAGAGGGATCATAAAAGATACCTATGACGGGCTCAAGATCCTTGGCAACGGAGAGATTACAAAAAAGCTGACTGTTAAGGCAAACGCATTTTCTGAGACAGCTAAGACAAAAATTGAGGCTGCAGGTGGGAAAGCTGAGGTGATCTGATGCTTGAATCAGTACGCAATGCCTTTAAGATCAAGGATATCAGGGACAGGATTTTATATACTTTATTGATACTGTTTCTTATAAGGCTTGGCTGTCAGCTTCCGATACCGGGTGTGAACCGTGAATACTTCTCACAGTGGTTTGCAAACCTCACAGGGGATAATTTCGGATTTTTCAATGCTTTTACCGGCGGTTCCTTTGAGAATATGTCGATCTTTGCATTGAACATCACACCCTACATTACATCATCGATCATCATCGAGCTTCTGACCATAGCCATTCCTTATCTAGAGGAAAAACAGCGGGACGGACAGGAAGGACGTAAGGTTCTGATCTCCATAACCCGTTATGTGACCATAGGTCTTTCGATCCTGGAGTCATCGGCTATGGCCATAGGCTTCTACAATCAGGGTATTATGGAAACGAACATGAACCCCTGGATTATCGGGATCATGATCGTTACGGGACTTACGGGAGGTTCAGCGCTCCTTATGTGGTTTGGTGAACAGATCACGGAAAAGGGAGTCGGAAACGGTATCTCCATAGTCCTGACAATAAATATCATTTCGAGACTGCCCCAGGATATGTCCTCGCTGTGGGATATGTTCATCCGGTCCAACTATATGGATGGAAAAGTGCTGATGGCAATACTTGCCGCAGCGGTCATTCTGGCAGTCATTCTCGGAACTGTTGTTCTTACCGTACTTCTTAACGGTGCGGAGAGAAGGATACCGGTTCAGTATGCAAGAAAGGTAGCCGGAAGAAAGATGGTGGGAGGAACCCAGAGCAGTATTCCTCTTAAGGTAAATACCAGCGGAGTTATCCCCGTTATCTTTGCATCCTCCATAATGCAGTTCCCCATTGTTATCTGCCAGCTCTTCGGAATACAGGCGGGTTCGAATCTGGGAGGACAGATCCTAAGGCTCCTGAATTCAGGAAACTGGTGTAATCCCGCAGCTCCAATTTACAGCATAGGGCTGCTGATATACATAGTACTGGTGGTATTTTTCGCCTACTTCTATACCTCCATTACCTTCAATCCTCTGGAGGTTTCGGACAACCTAAAGAAGCAGGGCGGCTTTATTCCCGGCATACGTCCCGGAAAGCCCACCAATGACTATCTTACGAATATACTGAACTACATAATATTCATCGGAGCAGTCGGGCTCGTGATCGTTGCGGTCATACCTATCTTCTTCAACGGATTTTTCGGAGCGAATGTATCCTTCGGAGGAACCAGCCTTATCATTATCGTAGGAGTTATCCTCGAGACACTGAAGCAGATAGAGTCCAGAATGCTGGTAAGAAGCTATAAGGGATTTTTGGCATAGTTTATTGCTGTCCTGAGCGTAGCGAAGGATCTTTCTGAAAGGAAGGAAATACATTATGAAGATAATCATGCTGGGAGCTCCCGGAGCCGGGAAAGGAACACAGGCAAAGAGGATAGCCGAAAAGTACGGCATTCCCCACATCTCAACCGGAGATATATTCCGTGCAAATATCAAAAACGGAACGGAGCTTGGAAAAGAAGCGAAGAAATACATGGATGAGGGACAGCTTGTTCCCGACGAGCTCACGGTGAGGATACTTCTCGACAGAGTTGCGGATGCAGATTGTAAGAACGGTTATGTTCTGGATGGCTTCCCGAGGACGATACCACAGGCAGAGGTTCTGACTGGCGAGCTGGAAAAGCTCGGTGAGAAGGTCGACTTTGCCATAGATGTGGACGTTCCCGACGAGAACATCATAAACAGAATGGCAGGAAGACGTGCGTGTCTGAAATGCGGAGCCACATATCATCTGGAGTATCTGAAGCCGGCAAAGGACGGTATCTGTGATAAATGCGGATCCGAGCTTGTCCTCCGTGACGATGACAAGCCCGAAACGGTAAAAAAACGTCTCGGAGTGTACCATGAGCAGACCCAGCCTCTGATCGATTATTACACAAAGGCCGGTGTACTCCATACGGTCGACGGAACGAAAGAGCCCGATGAAGTTTTTGAGGCTATAGTTGAAATACTGTAACCGGATTTAAGTACGAGGAAATATGTCGAAAGCAGATGTAATTGAAATTGAAGGAAAAGTAGTGGAAAAGCTCCCCAATGCGATGTTCCAGGTGGAGCTGGAGAACGGACACCAGGTACTTGCCCATATAAGTGGCAAGCTCAGGATGAACTTCATCCGTATCCTTCCCGGTGATAAGGTTACCATAGAGATGTCTCCCTATGACCTTTCAAAGGGTAGGATCATCTGGAGGGATAAATAGGTTCTCCTTGAAAAACTTCTTGCATGGTAAGACATTATAGTGATATAATACCATTCGGCTTTCGCAAGAAACGCATCAGAGGATGTGTCAGAGCCGCTTATATAGCGGTGTTTACAGAAAAAGGAAGGAGCGGCATCGAAATGAAGGTCAGGTCTTCGGTAAAACCTATGTGCGAAAAGTGCAAGGTTATCAAGAGAAAAGGAAAGATAAGAATAATCTGCGAGAACCCCAAGCATAAGCAGGTTCAGGGATAAAGCCACCGGTTTTGTTCCGGGGGATCGTGATTCATAAAATTTGCGTACTATAATTTAAAAAAGGAGGTTTGTGCTCACAATGGCTCGTATCGCTGGTGTTGATTTACCTAGAGAGAAGAGAGTTGAGATCGGTCTTACCTATATTTATGGCATAGGCAGAGCCAGCTCGAATGAGATTCTTTCAAAGGCAGGCGTCAATCCTGACACCAGAGTCAGGGATCTTAAGGAAGACGAAGTAGCAAAGATCCGTGATATTCTGGAAAAAGAGTATACCATCGAAGGTGATCTTCGTCGTCAGGTAGCCATGGACATCAAGAGACTTACGGAGATCGGATGCTACAGAGGCGTTCGTCACAGAAAGGCCCTTCCATGCCGTGGACAGAAGACAAAGACAAATGCCAGGACTTGTAAAGGTCCCAGAAGAACAGTTGCCAATAAGAAGAAGTAATTCTTCCCGGTTGGCAGTATTATGTACCACATTAACAAGGAATAAGAGAAAGTAGGTTAGTTTTAAATGGCTAAACAGCAATCTGGCGCGAAGAAATCTACAAAGAGGCGCGTTAAGAAAAACGTTGAACACGGACAGGCACATATTCAGTCATCTTTCAACAACACTATTGTTACTCTGACTGATTCTGAAGGAAATGCCCTCGCTTGGGCAAGTGCCGGTGGTCTTGGTTTTAGAGGTTCAAGGAAATCTACTCCGTATGCAGCTCAGGTAGCAGCAGAGACAGCTACCAAGGCAGCTCTCGTACATGGACTTAAATCAGTAGACGTAATGGTCAAGGGACCGGGCTCGGGAAGAGAAGCAGCTATCCGCGCTTTATCAGCAGCAGGTCTTCAGATCACAAGTATTAAGGATGTTACTCCGGTGCCGCACAATGGATGCCGCCCGCCGAAGAGAAGGAGAGTGTAAGCATATGGCAGTTAATAGAGTACCTGTTCTTAAAAGATGCAGATCTCTTGGTCTTGAGCCTGCATATTTGGGATACAGCAAGAAATCAACAAGACAGCTTATCCGTTCCAGCAGGAAGGTAAGTGAGTACGGACTTCAGCTTCGCGAAAAGCAGAAGGCAAAATTCATATACGGCGTTTTGGAGAAGCCTTTCAGGAATTATTATAAGAAGGCTGACCGCATGAAGGGAATGACCGGTGAGAATCTTCTCGTTCTTCTCGAACAGAGACTTGACAATGTAGTATTCCGTCTGGGCTTTGCGCGTACAAGGCGTGAGGCACGTCAGATGGTGGATCACAAGGCATTTTCCGTTAACGGAAGGACAATAAATATTCCTTCATATTCTGTAAAGCCCGGTGATGTAGTGGAGATCAGGGAGAAGGCCAGATCCTCACAGCACATCAAGGATATCCTCGATTACACGGCTGACAGAGCGGTTCCTGCCTGGCTTACGGCAGAACCCGAGAACTTTAAGGGTACCGTTAGTGAGCTTCCGTCAAGGGATCAGATAGATGTTCCCGTAGACGAGCTGGCTATCGTCGAGCTCTATTCTAAGTAAATCAATTTCAACCATTCAGAACAGCCGCTTACGGTTTCCGTAAGTGGCGCAGGTTGTCATTCCAGAAACAGAAGGAGGTATCTGTTTGTTAGAATTCGAAAAGCCGAAGATAGATATACTGGATCTGTCAAGTGACGGCAAGTACGGCAAATTTGTAGTAGAGCCTCTTGAGCGCGGTTATGGCGTTACCCTTGGAAATTCACTACGCAGGATCATGCTTTCGTCCCTTCCCGGTGCTGCAGTCAGCAGGGTAAAGATCGACGGTATTCTCCACGAGTTTACATCCATTCCCGGGGTAAAGGAGGATGTAACCGAGATCATTCTTAATATTAAGAATCTTTCTATCAAAAACAACAGCTCGACTGATGAAGTGAAGACCGCATATATCGAGTTTGAGGGAGAGGGCGAAGTAACAGCTGCCGATATCCAGGTAGATCAGGACATAGAGATAATCAACAAGGATCAGCACATCGCCACGGTAAGCGGCGGCAAGGGAAGCAAGCTCTATATGGAGCTTACCATCACCAAGGGAAGGGGCTATGTAAGCTCCGACAAGAACAAGGGTGAGGATCTTCCTATCGGAGTGATCGCGGTTGATTCCATTTATACACCTGTGGAAAGGGTGAACTTAAATGTTGAGAATACCCGTGTAGGTCAGCAGACCGACTTTGATAAGCTGACACTGGATGTATTTACGGACGGCACCCTTACCCCTCAGGAAGCGGTATCACTCGCAGCAAAGGTTCTTTCCGAGCATCTGTCCCTCTTCATCAATCTTTCCGATGTTGCGGGAACCACTGATGTTATGGTAGAGCCTCCCAGCACCGAGACAAAGAAGGTACTGGAGATGAATATTGATGAGCTGGAGCTTTCGGTACGTTCATATAACTGCTTAAAGAGAGCGGGTATCAATACGGTTGCAGAGCTTATTGACAGAACTCCGGAAGATATGATGAAGGTTCGAAATCTGGGACGCAAGTCTCTTGAAGAAGTCCTCGCAAAGTTAAATGAGCTTGGTTTAAAGCTTAATGAGGGCGACATAACAGAGTAAAGTATTAATGCAGGAACGGTAAATCCGAAGGGTTCGTTCCGGCACTCTGATTAAGGGATCCCGTAAGACGAAGAGCGCAGAGATCCTTAAGCCAAAAGGAGGTAAAAATGGCAAAGTACAGAAAATTAGGACGCACGGCATCACAGAGAAAGGCACTTCTCCGTAACCAGGTGACTGCTCTTATCCTTAACGGAAAGATCCGCACCACTGCAGCAAAGGCAGAAGAGGTTCAGAGGATAGCTGAGAAGATCATCACCCTTGCCATAAAGGAAAAGGATAACTTTGAAAAGGTGACCATCAAGGCAAAGGAGCCTGTACGTGACAAGGACGGACACAGGGTTAAGCAGATAGTTGACAGGAACGACCGCGAAAAGGTGCTTTCCGAGACTATCCGTGACGAGAACGGCAAGCTTCTCCATATTGAGAACGGTATCACCGTTACAAAATACAACATCGTTGATAAGGAGATAAAGAAGGATCTTCCTTCAAGGCTTCATGCGCGTCGTCAGATGCTGAAGGTTCTCTATCCCGTGACCGAGAATCCTACGGGAAAGAAGAAGGACAGAAAAGAGGTTGATCTTCCCGCAAAGCTTTTTGACGAGATTGCACCGAAATATGCAGACCGGAAGGGTGGATATACCCGTATCGTAAAGATCGGTCTCCGTAAGGGTGACAATGCAATGGAAGTTCTCCTTGAGCTTGTCTGATTTGTTGAACAGTTTAATCGTTTATCAAGGGAGAGGTGTTTATCACGCTCTCCCTTTGTTCTTATCATGGGAATAGTCGAAGCAAAAAACGTCACATTTGAATATGTAAAAAGAGATGAAGAGGGTAATGCCGAGGGCTTTATCCGCGCTCTTGACGGGGTGAGCCTCAGTATAAAAAGGGGTGAATTCATCGCGGTACTCGGAGGGAACGGGTCCGGAAAATCCACCTTTGCAAAGCATATTAATGCGATCCTCTATCCCGGGGAGGGGATGGTTATCGTTGACGGAAAGGATACGAGGAAGACAGAGAACCTCTGGGATATCCGTCAGGAAGCAGGGATGATCTTCCAGAACCCCGATAACCAGATAATAGGAAATGTGGTGGAGGAGGATGTAGGCTTCGGACCGGAGAATATGGGTATTCCCACCAAAGAGATATGGGAGAGGGTGAATGAGGCCCTGAAGGCAGTGGGTATGTATGCCTACAGGAAGCATTCACCGAATAAGCTGTCCGGAGGACAGAAGCAGAGGGTTGCGATCGCCGGTGTGATGGCGATGCATCCTAAGTGTATTATAATGGATGAACCCACAGCCATGCTTGATCCGATGGGAAGAAAAGAAGTCATCCGTCAGGTCCGTGCCTTAAATGATGTGGAAAAGATCACCATAATCCTTATCACCCACTATATGGAAGAGGTGATATATGCAGACCGGGTCTATGTGATGGACAAGGGGCGGGTCGCTATGCAGGGAACTCCAAGGGAGATCTTTTCAGAGGTGGACAGACTCCGGGAGCTCAGGCTCGATGTGCCCCAGAGCACCATACTGTCCCACGAGCTAAATAAGGCCGGCTTTCAGCTTCCGGAGGGTATATTAAGGAGAGAGGAGTTTGTCCAGGAGCTTGTAAAATATGTAGGCGGCAGGTTTTACGGAGGAAGCCTGGAGTCTGTAAAGGAGCCGAAGGAGGCGTCTGATTACACAAAACCGGGGCTGATAGAGAGAGACCCCAGGGAATCTCTTATTCTTGACAAAGTGACCTACACCTATGAAAAGGGCTCGGGAAATGAGATACGTGCTCTTGACAACGTATCCGTCCAGATCGGTAAGGGTGAATTCATCGGACTCATTGGTCATACGGGCTCCGGAAAGTCTACCTTTGTACAGCACCTGAACGGACTATTGAAGCCTACCTCCGGGCAGGTTTATTTCAGGGGAGAGGACATCTCTGACAAAAAGTACAGGAAGATAAATCTGAGATCTCATGTGGGGCTGGTATTTCAGTATCCGGAGCATCAGCTTTTTGAGGAAACGGTATTCAAGGATGTTTGCTTCGGACCGAAAAATGTGGGTATGGATGCTAAACAGACGGAGCTCTCGGCATATGAGGCTTTGAGGAGCGTGCATCTCCCTGAAGAGTACTATTTCAGCTCCCCCTTTGAGCTTTCCGGAGGACAGAAGAGGAAGGTGGCGATAGCGGGAGTACTTGCCATGAAGCCGGATATCCTTATCCTGGATGAGCCCACTGCCGGACTGGATCCCAAGGGCCGTGACGAGATACTTGAGCTTGTGCGGGATCTTCACGAGAATAGGGGGATCACGGTGATCCTGGTTTCACATAGCATGGAAGATGTGGCCAACTACGTAAAACGGATACTGGTAATGGATAAGGGACGTATCATAATGGACGGCGATCCGAAGCATATCTTTATGCGTAATAAGGAGCTGGAGAATATCGGACTATCTGCCCCTGAGGTATGTTACCTTATGCGTGCCCTCCGTGACAGGGGCTTTGATATCGATCCCTCGGTAACCACCATTGATGCGGCCGTTTATGAGATCCTGCGTATTACGGGACAGGGGGCTTAGGGATGCTTAGAGAGATAACCCTGGGTCAGTATTACAGTACTGAATCAAAAATCCATTCACTGGATCCGCGGACAAAGATCACCGGAACCTTCATTTTCATTATTTCCCTGTTTCTCTTCAGAAGTGTGGTGACCACAATTATTGCGGCACTTTTTCTGGTTTTTGTCATTTCACTGTCAAGGGTGCCGCTCAGCTTTATACTGAGAGGAATGAAGAGCATTGTTTTTATACTGCTGATCACCGTGGTATTTAATCTCTTCCTTACGCCTGGAATCCCGCTCTTTTCCTTTCACGGTCTGGTGATAAGTGATGAGGGACTGAAGGTTGCGGCCTTCACTGCCGTTCGCCTGATCTTTTTGATAATCGGTTCATCAATAATGACACTTACCACGACACCAAACAACCTGACCGACGCTCTTGAGGCTCTGATGAATCCGCTGAAGGTTTTCAGGGTACCGGTACACGAGGTGGCAATGATGATGTCCATAGCCCTCCGCTTCATACCGATCTTAATGGAAGAAACCGACAAGATAATGAAGGCACAGGAAGCCCGCGGGGCGGATTTCGAAAGCGGAAATGTCATTGAGCGGGCAAAGGCACTGGTGCCGGTTCTGGTTCCGCTTTTTGTATCGGCATTCCGGCGTGCAAACGATCTTGCCATGGCAATGGAGGCCAGATGTTACCGCGGAGGCGAGGGCAGGACAAAGATGAAACCACTTGTCTACAGGAGGATCGACCTTGCTGCCTATTTTGTTCTCGTGCTGTACCTCGTTCTTATGATCCTTGCAGGTATTTATGCGCCATGAAAAGAATTCTTATCAGGGTATCCTACGACGGAACTTCATACCATGGATGGCAGGCGGCTGAGGAACAGGAAACCATAGCAGGGAATGTTGACCGTGCGTTGAAGCTTCTAACGGGAGAGGATATCAATGTAAGCGGGGCAAGCCGCACAGATGCCGGGGTTCACGCCCTGTGCAATCTTGCTGTTTTTGATACCGCTTCGTCTGTTCCGCCAGAACGCTTTTCCTATGCCCTGAATACCCGTCTTCCGGAGGATATAAGGGTCATTTCCTCTGAGGAGGTCCCTGAGGACTTCCATCCCAGATTCCTTAAGACCGAAAAGACCTACCGCTACCGAATCCAGACAGGAGAAATGCCGGATCCCTTAAGGATACGTTACAGCTGGCATATTTCCTATCCGCTGGACATTTCCGCTATGAAGGAAGCGGCAGAATATTTAAGGGGAGAGCACGACTTCAAGGCTTTCTGCTCGGTACATACGGATGTGAAAACGACCATCCGGGAGATCACGGATATAGCTGTTTCCACAGTGTCTGACGAGGTACATATCACGGTAAAGGGATACGGATTTCTGTATAACATGGTCAGGATAATAACAGGAACCCTTGTTGAAGCCGGACGGGGGAGGCTGAAGAGCGAGGATATTCCTCTTATCCTAAAAAGCTGTGACAGGAAAAATGCCGGACCCACTGCACCTCCACGGGGATTAACGCTTATGGGGATTGATATCCTGAGCGAAGCGAAGGATCTTCTATAAAAAATATGAACAGTTACAGGATCAAAATCTACGGCATAGTGCAGGGCGTGGGCTTCCGTCCCTTTGTAAAAAGGGAAGCGGACAGGCTTGGGATCCGCGGCACGGTGCAAAATAAAGGTTCATACGTGGAAATTAGAGCTTACGGATCTGAGGAAAGGATCCGTTTATTTTTAGATGAGCTGAATTCTGACGCCCCTGAGAGAGCAGTTGTCATTAGAACCGAGATCACTCTTATCGACAGGGAAAGCAGAAAGGAGGAAAATAGTTTACATAAGTTTTCCATTATAGAGAGCGAACACCGGGGCGGAGAGAAGTTCATTCCTCCGGACTTGGGGATATGCGGGGAATGTGCAGCAGAGCTCTTTGATCCCGGAAACAGACGTTATCTCCATCCTTTTATAAACTGTACCCAGTGCGGACCCAGATTTACCATACTAAAGAAGCTTCCCTACGACAGGGAAAGGACAAGCATGGCTTCCTTTCCTATGTGTGAAGACTGCGAAAAAGAGTATTACGATAAGAAATCCCGGCGTTTTGATGCCCAGCCCGTATGCTGCAATTCCTGCGGCCCTTTGGTTTACATAATTGGGAAAGAGCTGAAGGGAAAAGACGCAGTTTCAGAGGTGAGACGGGTAATACTATCAGGAGGAATAGCTGCTCTAAAGGGTATAGGCGGCTTCCATCTATGCTGCAATGCCCTGGATGAAGCTGCAGTCAGAAGACTCCGTGAGAGAAAGAAGAGAATATCCAAGCCTTTTGCGGTGATGCTGAGGGATATGGATGCCATAAGACGGGAATGCAGGGTTGGAACGGTGGCACAAAAGCTTCTGACAGGCTATCAGAAACCGATAGTTCTCCTTGAAAAAAGCGGCAGCGGGAAAATACCGGAGGCTGTGGCTCCCGGAAATCCGAAGCTTGGGGTAATGCTGCCTTATGCACCGGTACAGCTTCTGCTTTTCAGAATGGATGACGGCATAAAGGATTTTCCGGACAGTCTTATCATGACAAGCGGAAACGTTTCCGATGCTGCCATATGTATTTCTGATGAAGAAGCGGAAAGAGAGCTTGACGGCATTGCAGACATTATTTTATCCAATAACAGAAAGATCCTGACCCGGGCAGATGATTCCGTTATGGATATTTTTGAGGGCAGGCCATATATGATAAGACGCTCCCGGGGCTTTGCACCGCTTCCTCTTCTTATACCGGAAGGAAGTGAGCCGGGAGACGCTTCAGACACCGGCAGCGGGATCTCTTCACTTGCACTGGGAGGCGAGCTGAAAAACAGCTTCTGCATTTCTGCCGGGAATATGCTCTATCCATCGGCTTATATCGGGGATCTCACGGACAGACGCTCGGTGGAAGCCCTGAAAAGCGGGATCATTCGAATGGAGGAGCTTCTGGAGACAGAGCCTAAGGTCTTTATTTCGGATATGCATCCGGGCTATAATTCGACGAAGCTTGCAGAGGAGCTTGCAAAAGACAGAGGTAAGCCGCTTATTAAGCTTCAGCATCACTATGCCCATATTCTTTCGGTAATGGCCGAAAACAGCTTTGAAGATCCCGTTATCGGAGCGGCCTTTGACGGCACAGGTTACGGACCCAACGGAACCATCTGGGGAGGCGAGATCATAAAAGCTGACAGACAGGGCTATTCGAGGCTTTCTAGTATAAAGCCCTTTAAGCAGCCGGGCGGCGATGCAGCTGCAAAAGAAGGCTGGAGGGTAGCTCTCTCCCTGATCCATGATCACTATCCCGGAAAAGAAGGAGAGATATCTGAGAGGCTGGGGCTTTGCAGTAGGGAGGAGGCGGCAGCTGTGTGCAGCGCGGTCGATGCCGGTGTCGGTGTAGTTATGTCAACCAGCGCGGGAAGACTCTTTGATGCTGTAAGCGCGGTTCTCGGAATATGCAGAAGCTCCTCATTTGAAGGAGAAGCCGCGTCCCTTCTTCAGTTTGCCGCGGAAAAATATGCGGAACAGGGAGAAACCGATGCTTCCGGGATTATGTCAGCCGGGCAGGATCAGGATTTATCGATCAACAGAAATGGCATTATGTCAACCGACCGGCTTTTCATATATTTAGTCGAAAAAGCACTGGAAGGTGCAGACAGTTCAGAGCTTGCATTTCTTTTTCACCGGATCTTTGCCGGACTTGTCATATCGGAGGTTAGGGAACAGGCGGGAAAAAACGGCATAGAAACCGCTGCCCTTAGCGGTGGCTGCTTCCAGAATCTTCTGTTTTTGAAAATGGTAAAGGAAGGGCTGGAAAACGAAGGAATGAGGGTTCTGATCCACAGCCTCATTCCCCCGAATGACGGTGGCATTTCCGTCGGACAGTGCTACTATTCCTCCGGGCAGATGATCAGTTGATCCTATCCCGATTTAACACACTGATTGCGTAAGTCCACAAAATATGAGATAATAATAAAACTCTGTGAGCGTTTTGGAAGGTGATCGGCTCACTGTCAATGAAAGGAGAACCACATGATTTATTCAACAGAAGTAAAGGCTATGTGTTCGGTACATCAAGGTGCGCATCATGGTGCTGCCCCGATACCGGAAGAGGCAAAATGGGTTAAGGCCAAGGGTGTGAAGGATATTTCCGGTTATACACATGGTATCGGATGGTGTGCACCCCAGCAGGGATGCTGCAAGCTGTCCTTAAATGTAAAGGACGGGATAATTCAGGAAGCACTTGTTGAGACCTTAGGATGTTCAGGAATGACACATTCGGCAGCTATGGCATCCGAGATACTTCCCGGACTCACAATACTTGAAGCCCTTAATACCGACCTTGTATGTGACGCCATTAATACAGCAATGAGAGAGCTTTTCCTCCAGATAGTTTACGGACGTACACAGTCCGCATTCTCTGAGGACGGTCTTCAGATAGGTGCAGGACTCGAGGATCTCGGCAAGGGAACCAGGACCATGGTAGGAACCACCTACGGAACCCTTGAAAAGGGACCCAGGTATCTGGAGCTTACGGACGGATACATTACAGAGCTTGCATTGGACGAGGATGATGAGATCATTGGTTATAAGTATATCAATTTCGGAAAGATGATGGACTTCATCAAGGCCGGAGACGATCCTGCCAAGGCAGTGGAGAAGGCCTCTGGACAGTACGGAAGAGTAGCTGATGCGGTCAAGTTTATTGACCCTCGTAAAGAGTGATAAGGGAGGACAGGAAAATGGCAAAATTTGAGTCTTATGAAAGAAGAGAAAAGCAGATCCTCGCCAAGCTCTCCGAGTATGGCATCGGATCTATAGATGAAGCAGAGAAGATCACAAAGGACGCAGGTCTCGATGTGTATCATATGGTCGAGAACATCCAGCCTATCTGCTTTGAAAATGCAAAATGGGCCTATACGGTAGGCGCAGCGATCGCCATCAAAAAGGGCTGCCGCAAGGCATCAGAGGCAGCAGCGGCTATCGGTGAAGGACTCCAGTCCTTCTGCATACCTGGATCTGTAGCTGACCGCCGTAAGGTTGGTTTAGGACATGGAAACTTGGGAAAGATGCTCCTTGAAGAGGACACAGAGTGCTTCGCCTTCCTTGCAGGACATGAGTCATTTGCAGCGGCAGAAGGCGCTATCGGAATCGCCGAGAAGGCAAATAAGGTTCGCCAGAAGCCCTTAAGGGTTATTCTTAACGGTCTCGGAAAAGACGCAGCCCAGATAATCTCCAGGATCAACGGATTCACCCATGTGGAGACAGAATACGACTACTTCACGGGGGAACTGAAGGAAGTATTCAGGAAGTGCTATTCCAAGGATCCCAAGAGCCCCAGAGCTCTCGTAAACTGCTACGGCGCAAATGATGTTCAGGAAGGTGTCGCCATTATGTGGCATGAGAATGTTGATGTTTCAATTACCGGAAACTCAACGAACCCCACCAGATTCCAGCATCCCGTTGCAGGCACCTACAAGAAAGAGCGCGTTGATGCAGGAAAGAAGTACTTCTCAGTTGCTTCCGGCGGCGGTACCGGACGTACACTCCACCCCGACAATATGGCTGCAGGACCGGCTTCCTACGGAATGACAGATACGATGGGACGCATGCATTCAGATGCACAGTTCGCAGGTTCTTCATCAGTTCCGGCGCACGTTGAGATGATGGGTCTTATCGGAGCGGGAAACAACCCTATGGTCGGAATGACCGTTTCGGTTGCGGTTTCAATTGAAGAGGCTGCTAAAGCCGGAAAATTCTAAATTATTGAAATTGATCAGCTGACCGCTGCGGCGTCCCGCATCAAAGATATGGGATGCCGCAGCTTCTTTTTTGTCTTTGTGCTATAATCAGAGCAATGAGGATCACAATTGACGGGATAGATATAGAATATAAGTTTAGCGGCAGTGGTGAGCGCAATGTTGTGGTGCTGCAGGGCTGGGGCACGGAAATGAGTGTATATGACAGTGTTGCAGCCGCCATATCAGACAGCTGTAGGGTTCTGCAGTTTGACCTTCCGGGTTTTGGCAGCAGTAAGGAGCCGCCGGAAGCCTGGAATGTTGACAGGTTTGCGGATTTTTTTCTGCGCCTGATGGAGGAGCTTGGGATAAAAAGCGCGGCGCTTATCGGCCACTCTTACGGAGGCAGGATAATAATAAAGCTCGCTTCCAGAAAAGACATTCCCTTTAATATAGAAAAGATCGTCCTTATAGACAGTGCAGGGATACTTCCGGTCAGAACCTTAAAGCAGAGGATCAGGATAAGACAGTATAAGCTCCTGAAAAAGCTTTTCGATACAAGGGTATTTTATGCCCTTTTTCCGGAGCTTGTGGATGACTGGAGAATGAGGCAGGGATCCGAGGATTACAGAAGGGCCACACCTGTAATGCGGCAGTGCCTCGTAATGGCGGTAAATGAAGATCTGACCCCGCTGCTTCCGGAGATAGGTAATGAATGTCTGTTGATCTGGGGGGATAAAGACACAGCCACTCCGATTCGGGATGCCCATATTATGGAAGAAAGAATTCCCGGCGCCGCCCTTATTGTGCTTGAGGGCTGCGGCCACTACTCATTTCTGGAGGCTCCGCAAAAATTTCGATCTGTGATGAAGGCTTTTTTCAAATGATAATAAGAACTCTGATAATAGCGGTGCTGTCCGTATACGCATTTACTCTTACCCTCAGGCATAATCTCCATATGCTCCAGCTAAACGGGTATAAGAATGACGAGCACTT
>CADCQV010000180.1 GCA_902803625.1 uncultured Lachnospiraceae bacterium | reverse complement strand
TCTCACTCTCTATTACCGAAAGTGCTTCTGCATCTTCTTTTTTTAATCTCCTGATAGTAAACGTCATACGTAAAGTGAATGTCCTCCGGCAGAGAGTTCTCTTAATGTCCCGTTTTCCTCCGCAAGAGCCTTCTCCTTTTCTGCCTGTGAGAGCTTGATATAATCAGGCCTGAAGCTCTCCGCATCGGTGTAGATGCCTTTTTCGTAAAGCTTAACAGCCAATGCTCCGACCGCACCTGCTCTCTGCATGGATAAGTGCGGTGGTGCCGCAATAAAAGGAACACTTAATGCGGCTTTCAGATCCTCCTCAAAGGAATATACCCCGTCACCGGTAAAAACAGCCATCCTTCCGAAGGAATTGACCCTATAAAGAAGGGAGTCAAGAGAAACCGCGCTCTGAGGCATAAGAGCGAAAAGCCCTTCATCTTTGTACTCATATATGGCGGCATATACATTTCTTCGCCTGGCATCCATCATAGGAACAATAAGGGTGCCGGGACAGACTATATTATAAGCCAGCGCTTCCAGCGTAGGTACGGGTATCACAGGAATATCCAGAGCCATTGCAAGGCCCTTTACAGTTGCACAGCCGATACGGAGTCCCGTGAAGGATCCCGGTCCCTTTGAAACCGCCAGGGCATCAACATCCTTCAGACTGAGACCGCATTTTTTCAGCATATCGTCAACCAGAGGCATGAGTGTTTCCGAGTGGGTAAGCTTTATGCTGACCGTAAACTCGGCTGTCATTCTGCCATCTGAGATCAAGGCACAGGATACGGGAAGTGCCGATGAATCAATGGAAAGAACTGTCATTTATCTCTATCTCTCTGTAATCAAACCCCTTACCGGGATCCTTTTTTATCTTTACGCGTATGCAGGACTCCGGCAAAAGAGCGTCAATAAGCTCTGCCCATTCCACAAGGCTGACGCCCTCACCGTAGAAGCAGTCCTCGAAACCTATCTCGTCCATTTCCGAAATATCACCTATCCTGTACACATCGAAATGGTAAAGCGGCAGCCTTCCGTCCCGGTATATCTTCAAAATATTGAAGGTTGGGGATGTTATCTCCCTTTTAATGCCGAGCCCGGAGGCAAGCCCCTTGGTAAATACGGTCTTTCCGGTGCCGAGATCGCCGCTTAGGGCAATTATGCTTCCCTTCTCTATACTCTTTCCCATCCTTTCCCCGAGGGAAAAGGTTTCTTCTGGACTGCAGGTCTCAAATTTAGGCATACTTAGGTTTATTATATAAAATTCATGGAGGTTTGTAAAATCTTAAAAAGGAAAGATCCTTCGCTGGCGCTCAGGAAAAAGGAGCGGAACGCTCGGGAAAACAAAGCGAAGCGAAGAATCTTTCCGGTATCAAGGAATACATCAAATATGGCTTTTTTCTCTGTGGCTTATCTGTACCCGTGTAAGATGGGTGAAAGCGGTTTATAGACCAGAACGGTAATGATAAGAGAGCAGACACCCTTAAAGAAGGTAAAGGGGAGATTAAACATTATAAGGCAGTCGAGAAGCGTATTCACATTGGGATTTATGGCCTTATATGCTCCGATTATGGCTTCCATAGGCATAAACGCGGTATAAACCGGATAAACTATAAAGTAATTGCTGGGAACGCTAATAAGCGCCATTACCACAGCTCCCGCAAGAGCACCCAAAAGAGCCCCCTTTTTGTTGTGGAGTTTTTTGTAGATCAGACCGGCAATAAATACATACACCGCTCCCAGGATAAAATTTGAAAGCTCTCCGACTCCACCGGACTGGGTATTAAAGAGATGGATAAGGTTCTTTATAAGGCAAACCGCCACACCGGATAAGGGACCGTAGGCAAAGGATGCGATAAGTGCCGGAAGCTCCGAAAAATCCATCTTTATAAATCCCGGAATAAGCGGAACGGGAAATTCCAGAAACATAAGAACATACGCCACAGCGCCAAGCATTGCCGTGCCGCAGAGCTTCCTTACTCTCGATCCGTAAACTACATTTCTGTTGTCCAGTGCTTCATTTAAGCTGCTCAAAGTATTTTCCTCCTTACTTCAGCCGTCAGGTATCAACAGCCCGATCACAGTGGAAATTCCCGAAAAAGAAAAAGCCCTGAAAGCATAAACTTTCAGGGCAAAAAGACATTATCATCTTCTTCTCTCATCCAGACTGTACTGTCGGCTCCGGAATCACACCGGATCATGCACTGTCGCAGGTGGTTATCACACATACGTGCCGCGCTCGCGGGCTATACCGCCGGTCAGGGAATTTCACCCCGCCCCGAAGAATTTCCGTTTATTTATTTACCGTAGACTACTTTACCACAGTGAAGGGAAAAAGGCAAGCTTATACATCCTTTATTGAGAAGCTGATCCTTCCCATCTTATCCTTACCCATGCACTTAACCTTCACATGATCTCCGAGGGTCAGAACATCCTCTACGTGTGCAATCCGGCGATGGGCAATACGGCTGATATGAACCATACCCTCCTTACCGGGAGCGAATTCGATGAAGGCACCGAAATCCTTGATGGAAACAACGTCTCCCTCGTAAACCTCGCCCTCCTTGAAGTCGGTCACGATGGTATTCACATAATTGAGCGCCTTCTGCATTCCCTCTTCATCCTCGCCGCAGATGGAAACGGAGCCGTCATCATCGATATCAACCTGCACGCCGCAGCGCTTGATGATCTCGTTGATGGTCTTTCCTCTCTGTCCCACAACGTCTCCGATGCACTCGGGATCGATCTTTGTAAGGATGATCTTCGGAGCATACTTGCCCACATGGTCTCTGGGTTCGGCAATGGCGGGAGTCATGATCTCATTCATGATGTATTCCCTTGCCTCGTGGCACTGGCGGATCGCCTGCTCAACGATAGGACGGGTAAGGCCGTGGATCTTTATATCCATCTGGATCGCAGTAATACCGTCGTGGGTTCCCGCAACCTTGAAGTCCATATCACCGAAGAAGTCTTCAAGTCCCTGAATATCGGTGAGAACGATGTAATCGTCATCATTATCCGGATTGGTGACAAGTCCGCAGCTTATACCGGCAACCTGCTTCTTGATCGGTACACCTGCAGCCATAAGCGCCATACAGGAGGCACAGATGCTGGCCTGTGATGTGGAACCGTTTGACTCAAAGGTCTCGGACACCGCACGGATCGCATAGGGGAATTCCTCCGGTGAAGGAAGAACCGGTATCAATGCTCTCTCTGCAAGAGCCCCGTGTCCGATCTCTCTTCTTCCCGGTCCGCGGCTGACCTTGGTTTCGCCTACGGAGTATGAAGGGAAGTTGTACTGGTGTATGTATCTCTTCTCGGTAATATTGCTGTCCATACCGTCAACCCTCTGCTTCTCGGAAAGAGGTGCAAGGGTAACGATATCGCAGATCTGGGTCTGACCCCTTGTAAACATTGCGGAGCCGTGAACCCTCGGTATAAGATCGATCTCGGCTGCAAGAGGACGTATTTCCTTAATGTCCCTGCCGTCAGGTCTCTTATGATCCTTTAAGATCATCTTCCTTACAGTCTTCTTCTGATACTGGTAAACAGCCTCTCCGATAAGGGGAGCCCATTCCTCATTATCCTTGAGTGCTTCCTCCACGCGCTCCTGCAGAGCGGAAACAGCGGCTTCACGGGCCTGCTTATCGTCATTAAAGGTAGCCTTTTCCATTTCCTCGGGGGGAGCTATCTCCTTTATCTTCTCGAATAATTCCTCGGGAATAGCCTGTGAAATGTATTCTGACTTCTGCTTTCCAACCTCTGACTGTATCTTCTTAAAGAACTCGATTATCCGTAAATTTTCATCGTGGCAGAGGTAGATCGCTTCCAGCATCTTCTCGTCGCTTATCTCATTTGCACCGGCCTCGATCATGATAACCTTCTGTCCCACGGATGCTACGGTCAGACGAAGATCTCCGGTATCCCATTCCTTCTGGGAGGGATTCACGATGAAGCGTCCGTCTATAAGACCCATCTGTGTCATGGCGCAGGGGCCGTCAAAGGGGATATCCGATATGGTGGTTGCAAGAGCACAGCCGAGCATAGCCGTGATCTCGGGGCGGCACTCCTTGTCCACACTCATTACCAGAGCATCAAGAGTTACATCATTACGGTAGTCCTTAGGAAACAGGGGGCGCATGGGTCTGTCAATAACACGGCTGGTAAGCACCGCATTTTCCGAAGCCTTGCCTTCCCTCTTATTAAAACCGCCGGGCATACGGCCCACGGCATAAAACTTCTCCTCATACTCCACAGACAGCGGGAAGAAATCTATCCCGTCCCTGGGCGCTTTTGAAGCAGTGGCAGTACACAGCACTGTGGTATCTCCGTAATGCATAAGCGCACAGCCGTTGGCCTGCGCTCCCACCCTGCCTATATCAATGCTCAGGGTCTTGCCGCCGATCTCAATTGAATACGTTTTGTAATCTGACATTTTTCTTTCCTTTCTTCTTCTCTGCTTACTTTTATTCTGCACGCGGATACGAAATCACCTGAATCTAAGTCTTTTTTTCTTCTCATTCCGCGGTTTTTTACATAGCAAGATGCCCGGGACCGCTGATTTGTGAACAATCCGGCAGTCCCGGGGCATCCGGTTATTTTCTGAGTCCCAGCTTCTCAACTATGGCTCTGTAACGTTCGATATCCTTACGCTTGAGATAGCTCAAAAGACCTCTTCTCTTACCAACCATCTTCAAAAGACCTCTCCTCGAATGGTGGTCGTGGCTGTTGATCTTCAGGTGCTCTGTAAGCTCCCTTATCCTCTCGGTGAGGATCGCTACCTGCACTTCCGGCGAACCGGTGTCGCCTGCCTGCTTACCGTACTTCTCAACAAGCTCGGCTTTCTTTTCCTTTGTGATCATTTTTTCTCCTTCCGGCATTTCCTGATGCCTAAATAATTAAAATCTTCCCGTAACCGAGTCCGGGTCAGGAGTACCCGAAAACCCAGCAAGGGTCACACACGAAAGCAAATATATCATTTTTCCCCGGTGAATGTCAAGGCTTTTCCTTAATCCAGTACTCTCCGTACCACTGCGGGTTTTCTGTAATATGCATTATCAATACGGATGCCCGTTCTTCTGGAGTGGGCATTCACTATCTGCCCGCCTCCGATGTAAATACCGACATGCCCTATCCTGCCGCCACGGGCATAGAAGAAGAGGTCTCCGGGCTGTGCATCCGACGGTGAAATCTTTCTGCCGACCGTAGACTGGGCCGCGCTGGTTCTCGGAAGATAGACATTGTACTTTCTGAAGATACTCTGCACATAGCCGGAGCAGTCGGCGCCCTTTGTAAGGCTGGTACCACCCCATACATAACGGTTTCCGATAAACTGCTTCGCGTAATTTACAAGGCTTACCCTTACGTCCGAAACACCCTCGCCGTACTTAAGCTCCTTCATGCTCTGGGCCTTATCAAGCTGCTCGGCAATAGAGACAAACTCCGAGCTTATCCAGCCCTCATCCTCGTCGATCTCGATCTTAAGCCATGCCGAATCCTTATCCCCCTCGGTAACCACATATTCCTCATCTATGGGAACCATAGTGACTACCGCAGAGTCCGTAGAGGGCTCCTCCCGGACAAAAAGAGTTGTGGTCTTTATGGTGGCCACAAGGGTGATCTCCTCCTCTGCTATTTCCTTTGCCTTCTCTCCCGTATAGAGGAACTCCGTTTTGCAGTAGCCATCAACCTTTCCGGATTTGATATGCGCCCAGTTACCGGAAACATCCAGCATTTCACAGGCTGCGTGCTTCGTCATCTTTCCCACCAGCTCCGAATCCTCATCCGGAGCCTCTCTGATATTCAGATGATCATTAACGTTGGCAATACCAAGATTCGTATATCCCGCAATGGTGCCGTCATCATCCGCATCCATTCCGCTGATATCCGAAGAAACGGTGTTATACTCCGCAGCGGCAGCCCCGGCAGACAATACCTCCTCCGAATGCTCCGAAATATCCCAGGTGGTGAAATAGGTGGCGATGTCATCAAGAACAACTCCCGCCCCGGCAGACACAATGCTTAAGTTCTCCGCCCGGACCGTAACGGGAAACAGCAAAAAAATGAAACTGCATACAACAGCAAGAGCTGTAAAAAAGCAGCCCGGAAGAATTCTATAATTAATCTTCAAATCTATATACATAAGTAAAAAATCCGTTTACAAAATCCGACCGGAGAAATCCACCCCACCTCTGTGAGGTGTGAGCTTTGGCTACATCTGTTCTATACTCAGGCTTCGGAGAGTGTATCACACCTCACGCCTTCGCCGACGCCTGCATAACCGGCGTATTCTCACGCTCGGAGTCCTTAATGGCAAAGGCGATATTCGTCGCATGATCCGCGACCCTCTCAAGACCCGAAATGATATCGGAATAGATCATTCCGGCCTCGGGAGAACATTCATTGCGTTCAAGCCTGGCAACATGCGCATTCTGCAGCTCTCTTTCCTTGCGGTCGATCCGGTCTTCAAGGGTAATGATATCCTTCATATGCTTGTCATCATCCTTGGAGAACATTTCGATCGAATAGTGCACGATCATATTGACCATATCAAGAAGCTCTCCCATTTCCTTCTGTGCAACAAGGGTGAAGGACGCATTCTTTTCTATTCTTTCCTTTGCCATATCCGCAACATTCTCGGCATGATCACCGATCCGCTCGATATCATTGACCACATGGAAAAGAGCACCGATCTGACGGAGGTCGTCCACAGGAAGGTTGACCTGGTTGATCTTAACAAGGTAATTCGTAATGGAGTGATTCAGGAAATCAATATTTTTTTCCACTTCATAGACCTTAGCTATTTCTTCCTCGTCTAAGGTGATAAGGGCATTCATGGCACGGTTCAGGTTCTCGCTGGCAAGATTGGCCATACGGTCAAGCTCCTTTATCGCATCAACAACCGCAGTGGCGGGTGAAAAGATCACATTGGAGCCGATATACTGAAGCTCGTACTGGGTCCTGTAACCCACCTTTTCCTTGGCATCCCCGGATCTCGGGACGATCATATAGGTCATATCCACGATCTGCTTTGTAAAGGGCAGAAGAACGATAACCTGAAAAATCTTGAAGGTGGTGTGTGCATTAGCTATTATACGTCCCGGATTGTCGCCGGATATGCTGTGCAGGAACGAAAGAATATAGGGTTCCGCGAAAAGAAGAATAAAGAAAACGATGATTGTTCCGATTATATTAAAGATCAGATGGATAAGAGAGGCTCTCTTTGCATCCCTTGTTCCCGCAAGACCTGCAAGAAGTGCCGGCATACAGGCTCCGATATTACACCCGAGAATGATATACATACAGATATCAAGACCAATAAGGTCCTGATTTGCCATCAAAAGGAGAATGGACACTGTGACAGAAGAGCTCTGGATAAGAGATGTAAGTACAGCCCCCACAACGATACCGAGCACCGGATTCTGAAGACTCATCAGTATATCCGTAACCGCCTTCACATCCTTAAGCGAGGACATAGCGCTCGACATCTGGGAAAGACCAAGGAAAAGAACTCCGAAGCCAGTTACTATTTCGGCGATCTTTTTAACCATGGCATTTTTACTGAACATGGTGCAGAGTGCGCCGCCAAGCAGAAATACCGGAGCTGCCTTTGACAGATTAAAGGAAACCAGCTGAGAGGTGACCGTTGTACCTATATTGGCACCGAGAATCGGACCCGCAGCCTGATAAAGGGTCATAAGCCCGGAATTTACGAATGAAACGATCATTACGGTGCAGGCGCTGGACGACTGGATAACCGCTGTAAAAATAAGACCTATGAACATTCCCTGGACTCTGGTTCTTGTCAGTGTCTCAAGGATATTTCTGAGCTTCGCACCTGCTGCCCGCTCAATACTGTCCCCCATAACCTTCATGCCATACAAGAACAGTCCAAGACCGCCCATCATCGGCAAAATAATCGATACTCCCAAATCAACCTCCGTTTTCAACACTCTTTCCGGCAAAATAATCCCTGCCACAGAGCATATCGTTATGCATTGTCTTTTTCAGAGTTTCCATACTGTCAAACTTCATTTCCCTCCTGTGGAAATGCAGAAGCTCAACTCTGATGTTTTCCCCGTAAAGATCATCATCAAAATCATAGAGAAAGGTCTCGGCATTAACTCTTCCCGAATCCTGGACCGTAGGCTTTATCCCGATATTGGTAATACTCCTTAGCCTGTCGGAGCCCAGAACAGTCTCCGAAAAATATACCCCGAACGGAGGAAGGAGCTTACTCTCCTCCGGAATGATATTAACGGTCGGCATATCCAGAACCCTGCTTCCGAGCTTCTTCCCGTAGGTCACCTTCCCTGAAATGCTGTAGGGACGGTCAAGAAGGGCTGTGACGGTTTCCATATCCCCTGCCTTCAGCCTGTCACGGACCAGAGTCGAGCTTATGGTTTCGTCCTTAAACCTGACCTTTTCGACTACCATCACATCGTAGCGCCCGGAGGACATTTCCCTTAAAGAATCAATATTACCCTCTCCGCCCTTACCGAAGCTCATATCCGGCCCTGCAGAGATGAAACGGGCATTAAGTCCCTCTACCAGAATATGGTTTACAAAATCCGAAGCCCCGATATTAACGGTATCCTCTCTTAAGGGATATTCAAGAAGATAATCAATCCCCCACTCTTTAACAGCTTCCTCTCTCTCATAGTCAGTAGTCAGAAGCTCTGCCCTTTCACCGGAAAAATAGGAGCTGAAGGGCTTGTCAAAGGTAAAGATAAGGGTCTTTAGCTTAAGCTCATCCCCTCTGCTTTTCAGACTCTCAATGAGGCGCCTGTGTCCCAGATGTATCCCGTCAAACTTTCCGATCGCGATGGCTGTTCCCGGCTTATCCAGTCCTTTGGATCCGAAGAAAGCCTCATATTCATCAATACCGTGAAATACTACCATAATATGATCCCGGTCATAAAAACATCCTTACCGGCTTCGCCTGTCCGTTTTTTACGGAATAGACCGCCGTGAAAGCACCGTCCGAAGCATGAACCCTGTATTCCCCGTTCTTCAGGGAATCCGGTACGGAAAAAGAATTTCCGTTTTTTAATAATCCTTCGGTCCTGCCCTTAACGGTTAAGGAGGGAAGAGATAAAAATACGGACTCCGTGCTCTTTATATAAGCCTTTATTTTTCCCGAGAGAACAAGCTCCTCTACCTGCTTTAGTGTCAGCGCTTCATCAATCGAGTACTCGGAAACCCTTGTTCTTTCAAGGCTTTCCATGGCTGCGCCTGTCCCAAGCTTTTCTCCGGCATCCCTTATAAGGGAGCGGATATAAGTACCCTTTCCGCAGGAAACATCAAATGTCACATAGGGATAGTCATAGCAAGTTATGACTATATCCCTGATTTCAACGGTGCAGGGCTTACGCTCTATGGTAACACCCTCTCTTGCGAGCTCATACAGCTTCTTCCCGTTTACCTTCTTTGCAGAATACATGGGCGGTATCTGCTCATATTTTCCCTTAAAGGACAAAAAAACATCTTTAACGGCTTCAAAGGAGGGTTCCGAGCCTTCAGGAAGCTCCTTCTCCGACAGAACCTTCCCGGTCATATCCTCCGTATCCGTAGTGACACCGAGCCTGGCAACCGCAGAATACTCTTTATCCCTTTCGGTTAAAAGACCAACGGTCTTTGTGGCCTTTCCGAGGCACACCGGCAGAACCCCCGTAGCTTCCGGATCCAGTGTTCCGGTGTGTCCTATCTTTTTCATCTTAAGTATCCCTCTTAAGACAGAAACCACATCATTGCTGGTATATCCTTTTTCCTTATTGATGATCAGTATCCCGTCGTAAGACATAGATAAAACCCTTAGGAATCCATAAGCTGTTTTTCTATTTCAGCCGAGATATTATTCAGGATATCGTGATAGGTACCGCTCATTGAGAAGCCTGCAGCCTTTTTGTGGCCGCCGCCGCCGAATTTTTTTGCGATGTCCGCAACGTTCAGTCTGTTGCTCGCCCTCATTGAGACCTTGTATAATAGCTGCTCATGGGAGCTTTCGTACATGAATATCGCGCAGTCAACGCCCTTTGTTTTATAAAGCTGGTTTGCTATCCCGTCGAAATCCTTTCCGCCCACACCGTAAAACTCCATGGTCTTATGGTCGATCACAGAGGCTATGCAGTGACCATCCATAAAGAGTATGCTTTCCATTATGGCCCGGCCCATGATCTGATTCTGGACATAGGTCTTTTCGTAATAGCTCTTATTGATGATCTCCGTAAAATCAAAGCCGAATTCGATAAGGTGTCCCACTATCTCAAGTGTATGGCGTGAGGTATTGGAATACTGGAGTATTCCCGTATCATGGATGATACCCGTATAAATGCATACGGCAATATCCTTGTCTATCCTGTCCTTATCCATAAGGTCATACACAAGCTCCGATGTGGAGCTGGCATCGGGATAGATATGGGAATGATTCCCGAAGCCTGCATTGCTGATATGATGGTCTATGCAGGCCGTGTCCCGGGCCGCCTCAAAGAATCTGGCAGCCTCGCCAAGTCTGTCGATATCCCCGAGATCAAGGGCGATAAAAAGGTCATACACCTTATCCGGGAGCTCCTTATTAAGCACGGTGATCCCGTCATATCCCTTCATATAAGCATAGATATCCTGGGGCTCTTCGAGATAGAGCGTTACCTCCTTTTCGGGATATACCTTTTTTATATAATTATATAATGCGAGGGTAGAACCCACCGCATCACCGTCAGGCCTTACGTGGCCCGCCAGTGCAACGGATTCTGCCCCCTTAAGTACTTCATCAAGCTTAAACATCTTCTTCTCCCCGCATCGCGCGGCTTTCTTCATCATGCTTCATTACGTCATCGATCTTCTTTGACATATCAACGCCGTATGCAATGGAGCCATCCATTAAAAAAACAATCTCCGGCGTATTTCTTAAGTTTACAATCCGGGCAAGCTCCCTTCTTACAAAGCCCTTTGCGGAATCAAGCCCCTCTTTTGTTTCTTCCCTGTCCTTTTCATCTCCGAGAACACTTATATACACCTTGCAGGTTTTAAGATCCGGAGCCACAAAAACATCGGTAACAGAAGTAAAGGGACTGACGCGGGGATCCTTCACCTCCCGGATTATGGAGGAAAGCGCCCTCTGCACCTCACCGTTTATCCTATTGTTCTTTGCAGAGTTTTTTCTCACTTTCTTTCAACCTCTACCATCTTGTAACACTCAACCGTATCAAGCTCCTTCAGGTCATTAAAGTCTTCAAACACAAGACCGCATTCGTAGCCTTCCCTGACCTCCTTAACATCATCCTTGAATCTCTTTAAGGATGCAAGCTTTCCTTCGTGTATCAGCTCTCCGTCCCTTGTGATCCGGACGCTGCAGCCTCTTTCGACTATTCCGTCGGTTACATATGATCCTGCGATATTACCGATCTGACTCGCCTTGAAGATCTGACGGATCTCCACGTGTCCGATGATCTTCTCCTCGAATACAGGCGCGAGCATACCCTTCATTGCAAGCTCCATATCGTCTATCGCCTGATAAATGACCTTATAGAGCCTGATATCCACTTCCTCCTGCTCCGCACTCTGCTTAGCCATATTATCTGCCTTTACGTTAAAGCCGATGATAATGGCATTTGATGCGCTGGCAAGGATCACGTCGGATTCACTTATGGCTCCGACTCCGGAATGAATGACCTTCAGGGCAACCTCTTCATTTGAAAGCTTGAGAAGCGAGGTCTTCAGTGCTTCCACAGAGCCCTGTACATCGGCCTTTATGATAACATTAAATTCTTTTAAGTCGCCCTCCTTGATCTGTGAATACAGGTCATCAAGGGACATTCTGGTCTTTGTATCCCGTAATAGCTCATTCTTCTGCTGAGCCTTAAAGGTGTCTGCAAAGTTCTTGGCTTCCTTGTCGGACTCAGGCGAAACAAAGATCTCTCCTGCTTCGGGAACATCATCAAGACCCAGTATTTCAGCAGGTGTTGAAGGAGTAGCTTCCTTGATCCTTCGTCCGTTTTCGTCAAGCATGGCTCTGACTCTTCCATGACAGGCACCGACGGCTATGAAATCACCGACATGCAGGGTTCCCTTCTGAACCAGGATACTTGCAACCGGACCCCTGCCCTTGTCAAGGCGGGCCTCAAGTACAAGACCTCTTGCCTTTCTGTCCGAATTTGCCTTGAGCTCCATAACATCAGCAGTAAGAAGTATCATTTCAAGGAGCTGGTCAATTCCCTCTCCGGTTTTCGCAGAAACCGGAACATATACCGTTGAGCCTCCCCAGTCCTCGGGAATAAGCTCATACTCGGACAATTCCTGTTTAACCCTCTCAATATTTGCACTGGGCTTATCTATCTTGTTTACCGCAACGATTATCTCAACTCCGGCAGCCTTCGCGTGGTTTATGGCCTCCACGGTCTGGGGCATAACACCGTCGTCCGCAGCTACTACAAGCACTGCAATATCGGTAGAGCTGGCACCCCTCATTCTCATGGCGGTAAAGGCTTCATGACCCGGTGTGTCCAGGAAAGTGATCTTCTGGCCCTGTATCTTTACCATATAGGCACCGATAGCCTGGGTAATACCACCGGATTCCTTTTCCGTAACCCTTGTAGCACGTATCTTATCAAGCAGTGATGTCTTACCGTGGTCAACGTGACCCATTACGCAGACAACGGGAGGGCGCTTTGTGAATGTTGATGTATCCTCTTCCTCCTCCTTCAGAAGCTCCGCAATGACATCCACCTTCTTCTCATGCTCACAGAGGATGTCGAAATCCGCCGCGATATTCTCGGCCTCCTCGTAGCTCACTTCAGAATTCAGGGTCACGACCTGACCTGTAAGGAACAGCTTCTTTATGATCTGTGATGCCTGTATCTTCATATGATCCGCAAGATCACGAATGGTAACGGTCTCAGGTATCACGATAACCTTGATCTCTTCTTCAACAGGCTTCGGAGCCGGCTGGGGCTTTCTGAATCCATGGGGATTGAACTTCTTCCCTGCCTTCTCCTCCATGCTGGCTTCTAAGACTGCGTCCTTCCTTCTCCTGGCTTCGGACTGCCTTCTCCTGTCGGCATCGGATCTTCTTCCCTGTCCTCCTTTTTCCGGAGCCGCCCCCTGAGGGCTTCCCGGAGCGCTTCCCCGGCCCTGCGGGTTCTTTCCGTAGGCACCCGGTCTTTCATTTCTTGAACCAGGGAAAGGCCTAGAGCCGTTATTCCCAGCAGTACGATAATTCTGTTGAGGAGCTTTTCCGTTTTTGTTGCCTTCCTGAATGCCATTATTAACGCCTCTCCTCACTCCCGGAGCCTGAGCAGCTCCTGAGCGCATACGATCATAAACATTTCCGTAGATCTTTCTCGGTCCTACAGATGCTGCAGGCTGTGGGCTCTGTTCTGCTTTTTCCGGAGCCTTAGGAGCCTCCTCCCGTGTAACGTTCTCTTCACGGGTCTCCAGTATCTTTACTTCCTCCTCCTTTTCCTTCGGGGGGAGCTTTATACCCTCAAAAGCATCGGGGCTTGCAACCTCGGTATGCTTAAAGGTCTTCTTTACCGTTTTTTCGGGATCCTCTATCTTTCCGCCGCTTATCCTGTATACCTGGCGTCCTGCATTTGATCTGCTGTTCCCGCTTACACTGTTCCTGTTGTTCGTGGCAAAGATGATATGCTTCTTTTTCGGAGGAGCATTCTTTACGGGAGCCTTCGGCTTTTCCTGAGGCTTTTCCTTCGCAGCCCCGGATACCTGAGCCGGCTTCGGTGCGTCCTTCTCCGTCTTTATCGCAGTGCCTTCTCCTGACGGCTTCCCGGCAGTCTTTTCTTTCTTTGTCTCCGCCGTCTTTCCTTCCGTATTTCCCGGATCATTCTTTTTCTCTCTTCCGGAGGCGTCAAACCTTTCACGGACCATAGAGGCTTCTTCATCACTGATCTTATTCATGTGGCTCGTTACATTAATGCCCTTGCCGTTCAGGAATTCAATGACATCTTTATTGGAAACATCTATCCCCTTTTCCTTTAATTCCTTTGTTAGCTTTAATATCTGAATACTTCCCATATCCTGTCGATGCCACTCCTTTCTTACACCAAACGAACAGCCGGAATATCAATTCTTCATAATACCCGTTTTACCGGGCGTCACCTGCGGCTTTGCAAATGACTGTTCTGAGTAATTACTCCTTCAAAAGCTTATAAATAGATCTCCCCAGTCCCTCATCGGTAACTGCGGCAACTGTACGGCTCGGCTTTCCGAGATGCCGTCCCAGCTCCTCCCTTGATCCCAATGAGACCAAAGGAACATCATAATACGTACATTTATCATTAAAGGTCTTTTTACTTCTGTCAGAGGCTTCAAGGCTTACTATTACCAAAAACGCGGTACCGTTTCTGATGCTTTGAAGCACCGTATCCTCTCCGCTTATTGTTTTCCCCGCTCTGGTCGCCATCCCCAGAAGCGACAATGCCTTTTCTTCCTTCAAGCTCAGAAATCTCCCTGAAAACCCGTTCCTTATCCTCTGCCTTTATCTTTGTCCTAAAGGATCTCTCGAGAGCATTCTTCCTGTATGAGCGTTCTATACAGGAGTGTTCCCTGCAGATATAAGCGCCCCTTCCTTCGGCATATCCCGTCTTGTCAAGGGAGACAGTCCCCTCTCTGTTCCGGACGATCCTTATAAGCTTACTCTTTTCAATAATCTGTCCGCAGCTCACGCATTTTCTGCAGACTTCCTTATTCTTATCCAATGCGCTGATTAATTATCTCTCCTCCTGTCATCCTGAGCCCTCTACTACTGTCATCCTGAGCGAAGCGAAGGATCTTTATGCGCATATAGAAGCTTCTTCACTCTGCCGTCTCTTTGTCAGAAGAGTCCTCTTCATCCCGGGCATCCTCTTCATTCAGAACTCCCTCTTCATCAGGGGCTTCCTTATCCGGAGCTTCTTCATTCAGGGCTCCCTCTTCATTTGCGGCTTCATCAGAGTATTCACCCTCTTCCTCGTATTCCTCGGGACCGATGTAATTTCCGTCCTCATCGTAATACTCCTCATCATACTCGCCCTCTTCATCCACGAGATAATCCTCCATGCGGAAGCCGGGAGCATCCTTTGCCTGTGTCTCGGACTTGATGTCGATCTTGAAGCCTGTGAGCCTTGCAGCGAGGCGGGCATTCTGTCCCTCCTTACCGATGGCGAGACTGAGCTGATAGTCGGGAACCACCACCTTTGCGGTCTTCTCGTCCCCGTCAACTATGGCAGAAACAACCTTTGCCGGAGACAGGGCGTTCTCTATAAAGATAGCAGGGTTTTCGTCCCAGTTTATGATATCTATCTTTTCTCCGCCAAGCTCGTCTACAACAGCATTTACCCTTGTACCGTTAAGTCCCACGCAGGCACCTACCGCATCAACATCGGGGTTATTGCTGTACACCGCGATCTTTGTACGGCTGCCGGCCTCTCTGGAAATACCCATTATCTCCACAGTACCGTCCGCCACCTCATTAACCTCTTTCTCGAAAAGCTTCTTTACAAGCTCGGGATGGGTTCTCGATACCAGGATCCTCGGCCCCTTGGTGGTATTCTTTACCTCCAGTACATAGACCTTTACCCTGTCATGGATATTCAGGAATTCTCCTCTTACCTGCTCTCCCTCCGAAAGGAAGGCATCGGCCTTGCCGAGATTTATGCTGATATTCCGTCCGATATATCTCTGGACGGTTCCGCTTACGATATCGTGCTCACGCTGTGAGAACTCGTTAAATACGGAGTTTCTCTCCTCCTCACGGATCTTCTGCAGTATCACATTCTTTGCATTCTGTGTGGCGATACGGCCGAATTCCTTACTCTTTAATTCAACCTTCACCGTGTCGCCGATATTTGCCTCCGGATCGATCGCCATAGCATCATCCGTGCTTATCTCCAGAACCGGATCCGTAACCTCTTCCACTACGGTTTTTTCTGCATAAAGGAAATAATTGCAGGTTTCCCGGTCAATCTCACAATGTACGTTTTCGCTCCGCCCGCCGAAATTATTCTTGCAGGCGGTGAGGAGCGAATTCTCTATCGCCTCGAAAAGAGTTTCACGGTTTATCCCCTTTTCCTTTTCAAGCAGGGTAAGCGCCTGCAGGAGCTCTGTATTGATCCCGTTATTCTCCTGAACTTCTTCCTTTTTCTTTTTCATTTTTCTTCTCCTGATAGTTTAATATATGTATATGTGATTCAGTGAATTTCCTTGCGGGGTACTGCCGCGCATAGCTGTCCGATGGCAGCCGTGCACCGCACGGCTAAACGCCATTCAAAATGTGCCACCGGCACATTCTGCAATACGTGCCCGAAAAATGTCCGCCGGACATTTTTCTTTCCTGAGCGAAACGAAGGATCTTACTCCTCTGTCATAAACCCCGGCGAAGATATCTCCATAGTGTACGCATCCTTGATATAATCCTCTTTATCCAGGATCTTACTGACCCTGCGGCTCACAAGGACACAGTCGTCAATGGTGATTCCGCCTTCCTTATCTATGAATGCTCTAAGGTAATAATTCCCGTTTTCCTTAACGTACTCAGTCCTTATGAGAGTGAAGCCGTTTTCGTCCGTCACGGGCTTAATAAGCTCCGCAAATCTTTCGGCGATCTGTGTTTCAGTCATCCAGCGCCTCTGTCAGAGTATCTGTTCATTATATTAATGATGTTGGGGTCAAAACCTGATATCCGAAGCGTTCCGCACTTCGTGCTCCCACGCTTCTCCCACATCTCGCGCTCTCGTGCTGC
>CADCQV010000179.1 GCA_902803625.1 uncultured Lachnospiraceae bacterium | reverse complement strand
GGAGAGGATGGGATTCGAACCCATGTGGCGTTGCCGCCAAACGGTTTTCAAGACCGCCTCGTTATGACCACTTCGATACCTCTCCAAAAGCCCATAACCGAGTGTTTATGGCAATATTAACGCGCCGCTTGATGAGTGGCGCGTTAAGTATAATATCAAAACTGTCTATCCCTGTCAACAATTATTTTCAGGTTCTTTTTTAGTTCTTTTTTTAGTGTAAAATCATTGTCAGGTCAGGAAAAAGAGATATAAAATATAGTAAAATGATCACGGTTTGATCGTTCCGGTCTGAAAGGATGCTTATATGGCTTTGCAGGAATCAGGAGAAATGTACCTCGAAACGATATATATACTGTCCCATAGTTCAGATTCTGTCCGCGGGATAGATATAGGAGAGTATATGGGATACTCCAAGCCGTCTGTCAGCCGGGCTCTCGGAATATTAAGGAATGAAGGTCTGGTAATAAAAGACAGTGAAGGATTTATAAAGCTTACCGAGGCCGGAATGATTCTGGCAAAGAGGATCTACGAACGCCATACGGTTCTGACCCGTGCACTTATAAGCCTTGGTGTGGATGAAAAGACCGCAGCTGAGGATGCCTGCCGAATAGAGCACTATATTAGCGATACGACCTTTGACGCCGTAAAAAGGCATATGGAAGAATGTTCCCGGTAGTACCTCACCAGTTTATCTCAAGGGCATCCTTTGGATTTTCCACTCTTTCATCGGATCTGATTCTCGCATTTTTTACCTTTATCACTCTGTCCGCGATCTCCGCGCAGAAGCTGTTATGAGTAACCATGACCACGGTTTTTCCCTCTTTATGGCTTATATCCTGCAGAAGCTTCAGTATCTCCCTTCCGGTATCGGTATCCAGAGCCCCCGTCGGTTCATCGCAAAGAAGCAGCCTCGGGTTCTTCGCTATGGCTCTTGCTATCGATATCCTCTGCTGTTCACCGCCTGAAAGCTGCGAGGGAAAATGATGCATTCTTTCTTCAAGCCCCACCTTTTTTATCGCATCCTCCGGGAGCATCACCTCAATATCACCTTTATTCCAGACAGACCTTTTCCTGGAATTTGCCCTGACATCCCTCATCAGGGCTACGTTCTCATAAGCGGTAAGTGTAGGGATAAGGTTATAGAACTGAAAGACCACTCCAACATTCCAGGCTCTGTAATCCGTCAGCTCGTTATCGTTATAATCAGCGATGTTCTCACCATCAAACATGAGCTCCCCTTCCGTAGGGGAATCCATTCCCCCGAGCAGATTTAAGAGTGTACTCTTTCCCGCGCCGGAGGGACCGAGAATAACGGCGAATTCACCTTCATTAAGATTGAGGCTGATATCTTTCACAGCAAAAAAGCTGCGTTCCCCCAAGGTATATGAACGGCTGATGTGTTTTAATTCAATTAAGGACATATCTCGCTCTTTCTCCCACCGAATCATCTGTAACGGCATCGGTTATAATGATGTCGCCTATAGAAATGCCGGTCTTTATCTCCACCTGGTCCTTCGTTTTGATACCGGCAGTAACATACTTTTTTGCCACCCTTCCGTTTTCAACTATATAACAGTAATCACCGCCGTCATCGCTGTAGAAGGCTTCAACAGGGATCACAAGTGTATCCTCCGATGTTTCCGTGAAAATGGTCACATCCGCTTCCATCCCGATAATGGCCGCCTCTCCGGCATCCGGAACCGAAACCTCCACCTCAATCCTGCTCTTATCCGATGAGTCTTCGGTTGCCAGAGAGTTGATCTTTGTCACTTCTCCCTCAAACATCCTTCCGCCTGTTTCCGTAACCGCCTTTTGCCCCAGGCGAACATCAGCAATATCGTATCTGCTGATATCCGTTCTGCACACCACGTTCTCGGTCGATTCCAGAGTGAAAAGAGGCATCCCTTCCGTTACATAGGCACCGTCATGCACATTAAGCTCTGTTACTATTCCTGAAAAATCCGCATTAACCCCTTTTTCCGCCTTTGCCAGTTTTTCTGCTATCTCCTTTTCTTCTTCCCTGTTAAGATCCGTATTTTTCTTCAGGGCTTCCTTTTCGTCATCATTCATTATCATTTTTTCATAGGCAGCCTTTCTTTCCTTTTCTTCGGACCAGTTTCTGACAATATCCTCCATAACGTTATTCACGTCATTAAGTGCTGCGTTTTCCTCGGGAGTGGCCGCGCCTTCACCTGTGATATAAAGTCCTTTTTTCAGCTCGCACAGCTCTTCATTCAGCCTGTCTATTTTCTTCTGGGCTTTCTTTATATCCTTCACATTCTTTTCGCTGTAATCGTCCTCTTCTTTTGTCCCGTATCCGGTCGCCTTGTTTTTCTTATGCCGGCTTTCCTCTATTTCCCTCTCTTTTTCCGCAATCTCTTTATTTACGGAATCGATCTCGCATTGCAGCGCGTAGCTACGCGCGAATTCCTCTTCGGTGATCTCATTATTCTTTTCTCTGTACATCCAGTAAAGTGCTGCGTATGCCTCATCGTTATTCTTCGCATTCCTGTATTTGGATGCATTACTGTCACTTTCCTTAATCTTCCCGCTGTAGTCAAGCTCTGCCTGTGCTGTTCTGATCTCCGCTTCCGTAAGCATCCGCTTCAGATCGTTCCCGTCGTACTTTATAACGCTGTCACCCCTGTTTATCCTGTCACCGTTTTTTACGGACACTGCTTCTATCGGAGCCGTAACCGATGCATAATAGATCTTATCCTCTGCCCCGTGTATCTTTCCGGTCTCCTTTATTTGTCCCGATATTTCAGAAATGCCGGCTTCAACGGCTAAGTAGCTCTCACCAAGGTTTACGGCATACACCGCCGACCCCGTTATCAGTGCTGTAACGGCACAAACAGCGGTTATTCTGATTGCTTTACTGTTTTTCATCATTCTATCCCCTTTAATGCTTCAACCATATCTATATCCTTAACCCTTGCTGACAGGAAAAAGCTCACTGCCGCAGAGAGGATGACCGTACCAAGTATTGAATAAAAATACGAAGGCATAAATATGACTGCCCTGTAGTCCATGGCTTCCGGCATATCAGCCATGATCTCATGTAAAAGAAGTCTTCCGAAGGGTATCCCAAGTATCACCCCGGTAATTGTGATCCACAGGTTCTGAAGCTGCAGTATCCCCCTTATCTTTCCCGTGCTGAAGCCCAGTACCTTTAAGGTGGCCATCTCCCTGGACTTTTCCACGAAAGAAAGAACGCCCTGATTATATAAGACCACTACACCGAGAATGACAGCGGCACTTATGAATATTCCCATCATCATATACATCATCTCCTTCATCTGATCCATGGATCTCATCATCTCCTTTGTATCCTGAACCCCGGTTATCAGATCGTCGTCCTTAAGGTCACGCACAGATTCCATATTTGTCAAGATCATCAAAGGCTTAAAATCATACTCGTGTTCTTCATAAATTTCCCGGAACATGGTTATCCCCTGGGTCGCCGGATTCGCGTATATCTGCAGTACCCTGTCCTTCTGCCATTTATCATCTCCGGTAAGATGCCATCTGACGAAATCGCCTTTCCCTATCCCGAGTAACCCTGCCATTTTTGCAGACATCGCTATGCCCTTTCCCGTAAGGAACTGGTGTTCAAAGGAATCCCCCTGGAAATTCATAAGGCTGCCTCTTTCGATCACTGTCACATTACCGCTTTTCCGGACTCCCCGGACCTCAAAATCAGCACCGGTGACCTCCATCATCTGGCCTTTGTATTTACTGGCGTATTCATATGTCTCATCATAGCCGGCATCCTCTTTCATGATTATCTGATACCCTGCGGTATTCAGTTCTCCGTACATCCAGTCTGTAATAAACTCAATGGAATCGAGGCATCCGAAGGCCGTAAGCATAAGCATAGTGCAGCCTGCCACTCCGACTACTCCCATACCGGTTCTGACCTTGTTCCTTCTTATATCCCTGAAGTTCCACTGGGTAGCAAACTTAAGGGAAAGCCACAGTCTGCTCTTTTCAAACCAGGATGGTTTCATTAGCTTCGGTGCCTCCGGCTTCAGGGTCTCTGCCGGAGGGGGCGACAGCTCCTTTCTGCAGGAGAGGAAGCTTACGAGGGACGATATGGCTACGGATGCTGCGATGATAAATATTCCGGAAAACGTGAGCCTCCCCTTTGCCCCGGGCAGCAGATATGTGTTCCTCATCATATTCATAACCAGATCCACAATATACCTGTATCCAGCTACCGCTCCCAGAACACTGCCAAAAAGGCTTAGGAAAAAACCATAGGAAATATAGTGAAGGGTAATAACCCGCTTTGAAAAACCGAGGGCCTTCAGTGTCCCTATCTCAGTCCTCTGTCTTTTCGTAAGTCTGGTCATGGTCGTAATGATCCCAAGGACGGAAATGATCATAAACACAATGGGAAACATAAGAGACATACCTTTATGCTGTTCCATTTCCGCCCTGAAGGTCTGATAGCTCAAATTGTCGTCCTTATCGAGTACAGCCAGGTTTTCATTATCAAGCACGTCTTTTATCTTGAGATCAAGGATATCCTTTAGCTCCTTCTCGCTCCGGCTCAAAGCATTCCTGTTATCAATACCTTCCACATCGAGCAGGAGTTCGTTATAATATGCGTCCTCACCGGGATATTCCGACTCATCCATCCACGCTGCACCGTAAAAGCCGTAGTCCGGCATCATTGAGGCAGTATCCCTTAAAAAATAAACATATTCGGGATGCCTGACCTTTCCCCTCAGTACTGCGTCAAATTCTTTCCCTTCATACTTGAATTTAACCGTATCCCCCAGGTTGATGCCGTTTTTATCTGCGAAATTATAATCAAGCCAGACGCCCTTCTCTCCGGGAACAAAAGCCTCACCGCTTACAGGTGAGAGACGTGATATCTCATTACTGCCCATAAAATTAAGATACATATCCGCTTCCCTGTCGGGAAGCAGAGCCTTCCCCTTGACAGAGATCCTCCGCTCCGCCTTTTTCACACCCTCTATGTCCATAACCTTCCTCTCATCATCGGGCGAAAAGTTTTTTCCCTGCACCCATATGTCAGAAAGGCTGCACTCCGTATAAAATGCATCCTCGGCTGCCGTGAATCCGGCCACCTCCGAATCCATTCCCACGAACACAAATAATCCGAGAAATGACATTATGAAGATTGAAAAAAACTGGACCTTATTCTTCAGAAGGTTCCTCAGCATGTTTCTGAGCAGCAAGATCTCTCCTTTAATCCTGTTAGCCTGTGCTAACCAAAAGCCTTAATTTTCCCCCGCTTTACAGCGGGGTCTGTCACTATATACCGAATAATGCTTTCCAGGCCGGAAGATAGAATTTCTCAAGGGTTTTGGCGTAATGCATGGCTTCTTTTCTGGAAAAATCATGTATCACAGCCTGAATAACGGCCTCTATATAAGCCGTGACCAGGAGGTGTAATTCCTTTTTCTCCACCTTACTTACTCTTATCCCCTTTTTCTTCAGCCCTTCCAAATATCTTAGAGTCGCTTTTTCCTCCAGCTCTGCCACCTCATGGGTAAAATTCCCGTATCTGGTGCCCTGGGATCTGCAGACGATAAGCTTCACCTCGTTATAGTGATCATAAATAAATTCCATTGACCTCAGTATCTCATTGTGGCCGCTCCAGATCTTTTCCGAACCCTCTGTCATCAGTCCTTCGGAGTAATCACTCTCTATCTCTCGATAAAGTGACAAAAACTCCTCAATGACCGGATCCACAAGAGCAGCAAACATTTCCTCTTTTCCCGGAAAATGCTTATACAGTCCGGAAGCGCTCATTCCCGACAAGGATGCTATCCTCCTCATTGAAGCATCCTGAAAGCCATATTCAAGAAACTCCTTGAACGCAGCGTCAATGATCTTTTCATGATTTCCGCTCTTATCTCTCGGCATTGAATAGCTCCTCATAAAAATAGCGAACAGTGTACTCTAACATCCAGGTTAGAATACACCGTTCGCTTAAATCTGTCAAGCGTATTTTTGTTTTTATGTATCGTTAAGATCTGTCGCTTTCAAGAAGCGGCGTCAGGCTGTACAAGCCCGAGGCAATTGTAGAAGTATTATGTAACAGCGCTGATGAGGCGGGACTTATAATGCCTCCAACCCCAAGAAGGATAAGCATCCCGTTAAAGCCGATGATAAACCTGTAGTTTGCTCTTATCCTGTTCATCATGGCATCGGAGATCCTTTTCAGGGTCACGAGCTCATACAGCTCATCGGCAGAGATCGTGATATCGGCTATTTCTCTTGCTATGGCAGCGCCGTCACTTATGGCTATTCCTGCATCAGCCTCTGAAAGTGCAGGTGTGTCGTTGATCCCGTCTCCGACCATTATCACTTTCCTGCCTGCCTCATGCTCTCTCTTTATGAATCCGGCCTTATCCCCGGGAAGCACCTCCGCATGAAATTCATCAATATTAAGCTCTGATGCTATTCGTTCCGCCGTGTCCTTATTATCCCCGGTCATCATGCATATTTTATTGATACCGAGTGCATGAAGAAGGTCGATAACCTCCGCCGCCTCCTTCCTCAAAGGATCAGAAATACATATCACGGCCTTCAGTATCCTGTCTATAGCCAGATACAGATGGGAATAACCGGCATCCAGTCTTTGAAGCCCTGCCCTGTCCTCTTCGGAAACAATGCATTTCTCATCCTCAAACACGAAATGATAGCTTCCGATTATCGCTTTTTCCCCTTCGATTTCGCTTGCTATACCATGCGCTACCACATATTCGATCCGGCTATGCATCTCATCGTGAAAGAGATCTCTTCTCTCCGCCTCCTTAACAATGGCATTTGCCATGGAATGAGGATAATGCTCCTCGAGGCAGGCTGCTATACGGAGCATTTCATTTTCATCCGCGCCGTTGAAGGTAACGATCTTCTCGACTCTGGGCCGGGCCTTTGTCAGGGTTCCCGTCTTATCAAATACTATCGTACCGGCATTTGAAACAGCCTCCAGGAATTTGCCGCCCTTCACGCTTATATTGTGGAGCCCCGCCTCCTTAATGGCGGATAATACAGTAAGCGGCATTGAAAGCTTTAATGCACAGGAAAAATCAACCATCAAAAAGGATATCGCCCTGGAAACATTGCGGGTAAGGAGATATGTGAGAGCTGTACCCAAAAGTGCGTAAGGCACAAGGGAATCCGCCAGATGGAATGCTTTCTGTTCCGATTCCGATTTCAGCTTCCCGGATTCCTCTATCATTCTGACTATCTGGTCGTACTTACCCTTTCCGGCAGTACTCTTTACCTCTATAACACATTCTCCCTCTTCCACAACAGTTCCGGCATATACATATCCTCCGGGCTGCTTCACAACAGGGACCGATTCACCGGTCATGGATGACTGGTTCACGGATATTTCTCCCGATACCACCTTTCCGTCCAGCGGAATGATATTGGAAGTATGTACAACGATCATATCACCTGCGTGGACCGATTTTACATCGGAAAGCACCTCACCGCCAGGAGTCTTAAGCCAGACCCTGTCAACATTAAGTGAAAGTGCACCCGCCAGGTCGTTAACCGATTTCTTATGTGTCCACTCCTCAAGGATCTCACCCGCATCCAAAAGGAACATGACAGAGCCAGCGGTATTATAATCCCCTCTTAAGAGAGACACCCCGATGGCAATAGCGTCCAGGACGCTGACCTCCACCCTGCCCCCAAGGATACTTTTCATTCCCTTCAGGACAAATTTCAGGCTTTTTATAACCGACCACCCGAAACGCATCCTGTCAGGCAGAAATATGATCTGCATTGCACGGGAAATACAGGTAAAAAGGAGCTTTTCCCTGTATTTCCGGTTAAGAGCCCTTCCGCTGTTTTCCGGCACCAGCCTTAAAGCTTCGGGATCGTCAAAGCTGAATTCCCGGAGTGCATTCAGCACTGCTTCCCTGCAGGAAGCAATATCTCCGTCCTTAATAAATACCATACCGGTACGGTCACTTACAGAAACACCCCTTACAGACAATCTGTCCTTTAAATAATACTCAAGTGTATCTGCCTCCGCCTCCGTAATCCTTGGCAGAGCAACATGCAGCCTTATGGAATGTCTGGATTCATGCTCAATTGTATATCTCATATTAAGATAAGACTCCTGATATTACTTATGCTTCAGCAGGCTGTTCTTCTGTGCCCGCGCTGACCTTCTCTTCATACTGCTTTACCAGCTCTCTCGCTTCCTCAAGCTTTCTCCGGTCCTCTTCCGCATATCTTTTTTCATTGATATCGCTGGCATCCTCATAGATATCCCTGCAGTTGTCCTTAAGGGTTTCCGCGGTGTTCATAACTGCATCCCTCCCCCTTAATACTGCCGCCGTACAATGCGTATAGACCTTCTTGGCATCCTTACTCTTCAGAACGGCTATCCCTGCTGTCCCGAAAAGTACTCCTCCTGCAAAGCAGGCAACCCTCTTCCATCCGAAATCACAGAAAAACATATCTCTTCCTCCTTTTTTAGTCATTAAACTATAAACAAGATCACTGATACAGACGTTTATTCGCATTTATCCTGTTTAAAAACTTTAACTCGGGATAAGACGGATTAAATCCCCAATAAACGCCGAAAACCGTGAACGGATGACCCCGTCACGGTTTTCTGAAATCTGTTTTCTGTATTATAAACCATTTTCAAAAACAAAGCAACACATTTTCGGCGGTGTCTGCAAATCAGGATTGTACCAGAGTTTATACATTACATCACCGGGAGATTTGTTATAATAGCAGCATGTCTACGAATACATTTAAGGGTTTTAAGAAGGGAATCAATCTCGGGGGCTGGATCTCCCAGTTTGACAAATATGACGAGGAGCATTTCAAAAGCTTCATAAAGGAATCCGACATAGAGAATATACGTTCCTTAGGCTTTGACCATGTCCGGGTTCCGGTGGATTACAATGTTCTGGAGGATGAGGACGGAAATGTCAGACCGGAAGGCTTCGGATATCTCCGTATCTGCCGGCAATGGTGCGAAAAATACCGGCTAAATATGATAATCGACCTTCACGAGTGCTACGGCTATTCCTTTGATCCGTTGAAAAAGGATATGGACAGGAAGAAGTTCTTCTATGACAAGGCTCTGCAGGAAAGATTCCTGGAGCTTTGGAAAAGGATCGCCTCCGACTTTGCGGAATATCCCGACACTGTGGCCTTTGAACCCCTGAATGAGGTTGTGCTTAAAGAGGTTGCCGATGCGTGGAACGACCTTCTGGGCAGATATATTGAGGTAATAAGGAGTATATCTCCAAAAAGCTATATTGTGGCCGGGGGAGTCTGCTACAACAATGTTTTAAGCGTACCCCTGCTTGATATTCCATATGATGACAGAACAGTCTACAATTTCCATTGCTATGAGCCTATGATCTTTACCCATCAGGGTGCATACTGGATGGAGGGTATGCCCGCCGATTTCCGCATAGGCTATCCGAAAACACTGGAGGAATACAGAAAGGCGGTCCTGGAGCTTCCCGTTGATCTTGGCGGTGCCATATTTATAGACGGGATCAGGGAAATCGGGGAGGATTTCTTTGAAGACATATTTACCCCGGCTCTTGAGAAATCAGAGAAGGACAATGTCCCGCTGTACTGCGGTGAATTCGGAGTCATAGATCTTGCCGACAGGGAAGACTGCAGAAGGTGGCTTGCAGACATAGAACGGGCCTTTGACAAGCATAAGATCGGCCACGCACAGTGGAACTACAAGGAAAAGGACTTCGGGATCGTATCTTAATGATCCCCGGACTTTAACAGGGCTTCAGCTATCACCAGATCCCCGGGTCTGGTGATTTTTATGTTACAGTAAATATCCTCCACGAGATAGGAATCAACATCCTCAAACATCTTGATTACCATGGTGTCATCTGTAATGTTTACCCCGGCAGCCTTCAGGCGTTCTCTTCCGTCATGCAGCTTTTCGTATGCAGATCTCGCCAGACCGTATTCAAATACCTGAGGAGTTTCCATAAGCCACACCTTATCACGGTCCGGTGTGGAGGATATGAAACGGTTTCCATCCTCGATCTTCACGGTATCCCTTGCAGGTGATGCTGCCACAGCAGCCCTGTACTTCTCCACATAATGCTGGCATCTGTCCAGAATATACTGGGATACGAGCGGCCTCGCGCCGTCATGGATATATACGTAATCACAGCCGTTTGAAGCGAGGAGCCCGTTATAAACCGAATCAAAGCGTTCCCTGCCTCCGGCAACGATCCTGTTAACCTTATTAAGACCGTACTTTATCACTATTTCTCTTCTGCAGTAGTCCTCATCTCCCTCACTGCACACAAGAATCACATTATCAATGAAGGACTCTTCAAAAGCCTTCAGGGAATAATAGATCATAGGCTTTCCGCAAAGCTCCATATACTGCTTTGGAACAGACCCGCCCATTCTGAGTCCCCTGCCGCCGGCCAGAACTATAGCATCGGTTTTCATTATGCTCTCCTCCTGAAAAGTGTCATTCCGGGCAAAGCTCCAGATCCGCCACTCCGTTTAGCGACAGACTGCTGAATTCACCCTTAATATACTTATAATAGCCCGCAGATGCGATCATAGCCCCGTTATCCGTACACAAAACCGGAGAAGGCACAAAAAAATCCACTCCGCGGCTAAGGCATTCCTTCTCTACCTCCGACCTGAAAAGAGAATTTGAGGCCACTCCCCCGGCGATGGCAAAACGCTTATCCCCGAAATTGTCCATAGCCTTGGCGGCATTAGCGACCAGAACATCCACGACCGCCTTCTGGAAGGACGCCGCAACATCCGCTACAACTATCTTTTCACCCTTCATTTCACAGGAATTCAGATAATTCAACACTGCACTTTTGAGGCCGCTGAAGGAAAAATCATATTCGCTTAAGCCATGCCCCCTGGGAAAGCTCACCGCCTCAGGATTTCCCTCCCCGGCAGCCTTGTCGATCTTCGGTCCCCCGGGGTATCCAAGGCCGATAACCCTTGCTATCTTGTCAAAGGCTTCCCCCGCAGCATCATCCATGGTCCTGCCTATAAGCTCATATTCACCGTAATCCCTGACTCTTACAAGGTGGGTATGCCCGCCGGAAACAACCAGGCAGAGAAAGGCCGGCTCCAGCTCTTTATTTTCAATATATACAGCGCAGATATGCCCTTCTATATGATTGACCCCTATAAGCGGAAGGGAAAGGGCGTAGGCGTAAGCTTTGGCAAAGGATACGCCGGTGAGTAACGGCCCGATAAGCCCCGGTCCGTATGTGACTGCAACGGCATCAAGTCCGGAGGAGCTCACCCCTGCTTCCTTTAATGCCCCGGATACCACCTGGTTTATCCTTTCAATATGCTTCCTGGATGCGATCTCGGGGACAACCCCGCCGTAAAGGGTATGAATATCAATCTGGGATGAGATGATATTTGACAGAACCTCTCTGCCGTTTTTTACAACAGCTGCCGCAGTTTCATCGCAGGAGCTCTCTATACCAAGTATAAGTACATCCTTCATTGATCCACACCCGGAACCTTTATCTCAACTGTGGGTATTTCCACTGTCGGCTTTTCTATCACAACCTCCGGAGTCTCTACTCCTTCAGCCTCTCCGGCAGGTGCAGGCGTACCTTTGGCTGAATCCCGGCTATCAGCTCCGTCATCTGCCCTGCTCCCGTCAGGCACATCCGCCTCTTCC
>CADCQV010000178.1 GCA_902803625.1 uncultured Lachnospiraceae bacterium | reverse complement strand
TGTCGGGAGCAGCAGAGACGGTTTTTAATGAAGTGGCATACGGACTCCAGAATCTTGGTACCGAGCCTGAGATCATCCTGTCACGGGTGGAACAGGTATTAAAACGGCTGGATATATGGCAGTACAGGGACAGAAATCCTTTTGAGCTTTCAGGGGGACAGATGCAGAGAGTTGCCATAGCCAGCATCCTCTGCATGGAGCCGGACATAATAATCCTTGACGAACCCACATCCCAGCTGGATCCCCAGGGGACCGAGGAGGTCTTCAGGGTGGTGGATGACCTTACGGAAACAGGTATCACCATCATTATGATCGAGCAGAAGCTGGAGAAGCTTGCACATTATGCGGACAGGATCATCCTTATGAGTGAGGGCAGGGTCATCGACTTTGACACACCCGAAAAGATCTTTTCAAGGGATGATCTTTCGGAATACGGAATTAAACCTCCGGCTTTCACAAGGATATGCCGGGAATACGGTCTCTCTCTGCCGGACGGTACTTATCCGGTAAAGCTTGAGGATACGAAGAGACTGTTTCTGGAAAAGAATATCAGACCCTTAAAAGAGGCAGGGAACGGCGCTCTCCGGCTAAACAACAAAGCTGGTGATACGGAGGAGCTCTTCCGTATGGAAAATGTGGACTTTTACTATACGGAGGGAACGCCGATTTTCCAAAAGCTTTCCCTGACCCTGAATAACCGTCCCACGGCCATAATCGGACAGAACGGTGCAGGGAAGACAACTCTGGTAAGGCTCTTAAAAGGGCTCTTAAAGCCGGTTGGCGGCAGTATTTATTTCAGAAATGACGACATTTCAAAAAAGACCGTGGCTATGCTGGCGGATAAGGTGGGATACGTTTTTCAGAATCCTGATGACCAGATATTTAAATATAACGTTCTTGATGAAACCATGTTTGGTCCTTTGAATATAGGCATGTCCGAAGAAAAGGCGAAGGAGGAAGCACTGAAGGCTCTGGAGCTTATGGGGCTTAAAGGGAGGGAAAATGTTAATCCCTATGATCTGGAGCTCTATGAGAGGAAGATGACCGCCATTGCATCTGTTGTAGCCATGGATACGGACGTGATAATACTGGACGAGCCTACCATTGCCCAGGACTATGAAGGCAGGAAGCTCATAGGGGAGATGATAAGGCATTTAAGCTCCGAGGGAAAGCTGGTGATAGCCATACTCCATGACATGGATTTTGTGGAGGAGAATTTTGAAAGAGTTATCGTAATGGCACATGGCAGGATACTTTCGGAGGGGAGTGCGGAAAAGGTATTCTCGGAGGATGAGGTCCTTTCGGAAGCAAAGCTGCAGAAGCCATATATCACCGCGTTAAGGGAATTACTGGGGGCCTGACCGTATGAAGGGAAAGGACAGAAGAAAGAAGATAATAGAGTATCTCGAAAATGAAAGGGAGCCGGTTTCCGGTAAGAGACTGGCGTCTCTTTTCAATGTGAGCCGTCAGGTCATAGTGCAGGATATCGCCCTTCTCCGTGCGGAACGCTATGAGATCTCATCAACGAATAACGGGTACATGCTTTCGAAAAAGAAAAGCGCGGTTCGTGTTTTTAAGGTGAATCACAGTGATGAGGCCGTGGCTGATGAGCTAAAGCTTATAACGGATCTCGGAGGACTGGTGCAGGACGTCTTTGTCTACCATAAGGTATACGGTACCGTGAGAGCGGATCTGAATATCGGGAGCAGGGTGGATATAGAGCATTTCCTGTCGGATATAAAGAGCGGCAAATCCAGTCTTCTGAAAAATGTTACCGCCGGCTATCATTATCACACGGTAAGTGCAAATTCCGAGGCGCTTCTGGATATCATTCAGGAAAAGCTAAAGGAACGGGGATACCTTGCGTCCCTGCAGGACTTTGAACCTGTGGAATTCAGAAAGAAAAAAAGGAGTTCCCGGAAAAAGAAGGTGAGGATCCTTGGTACCGGGGTAGCCACCATGGATATCTACCCCGAAAAAAGGAGGATGTATCCCGGTGGAAATGAATACAACGTGGTATGCAATGCGGCACTTCTAAATGCAGAGGCGGGATTTCTCGGTGTATTCGGAAATGATATGGCAGGGAATCTTCTAAAGGAGACACTTAAGGAGCTCCGGGTGGATACTTCAAAGTGCCGGGATGAAAACGGTTCCAGCGGGTACAGCATTGTAATATTAAAGGAGGATGGTGACAGGATCTTTCTGGACTGGAATAAGGAGGGAGTAACGGATCTCTATCCCGTGCAGTTCACCCCGGAGGAAACGGAATATGTTAAGAGCTTTGACGTTATCACTATGGGACGGGTTGCTGATGTGACTCCCGAAACAATCAAGCGCCTGCACGGGGAAGAGAAGATCGAGATATGCTATGACTTCCACTCGGCATTTACGGATGAGGATATCGAAAAGATAGCTCCTCATGTGAAATACGGTTTTTTCTCCTGCAGCCACCTTAAGGAACCGGAGATAAGACGGGTATTAAAGAAGGCCGCAGACCTGGGATGCAGTATAGCGGTGGGTACAAGGGGCTGTGATCCCATAATCGCATATGACGGTGAGAGCTATTACGTTCATAAGGTGGAAAAGGTTGATGCAACAGATGCCCTGGGTGCCGGAGATTCCTTTATCGGAGCCTTCCTTGTTGACTTTATTTCAGGCAGAAATGAGGGGCAGCAGCGGAAAGAAGGGATAAAGCATGCACTGGAAGCGGCTGCAGCCCATGCGGCAACGGTGGTTGTCAAGGAGGGCAGTGTGGGTATAGGATATGACTATGATCCGCCGTCTTTTGAGGAAGTAATAAATAAGGACAAAATATAGTAAACGTGCTATACTTAGCGGACAAGGTATTTTAAAAAAGGAGGACAGTATAATGGCAAACAATCCCTATGCAGGAACCAAGACAGAGAAGAATCTTCAGGAAGCATTTGCTGGAGAATCACAGGCAAGGAATAAGTACACTTACTTTGCATCCGTAGCAAAGAAGGCAGGCTATGAGCAGATCGCAGCAATGTTCTTAAAGACCGCAGACAATGAAAAGGAGCATGCAAAGCTCTGGTTTAAGGAGCTGGGAATGCTCGGAACGGTTGAGGAAAACCTCGCTGCAGCAGCAGACGGAGAGAACTTCGAGTGGACCGATATGTACGAGCGTATGGCTAAGGAAGCCGAGGAAGAGGGCTTTACAGCACTGGCAGCAAAGTTCCGCGGCGTAGCAGCTATCGAGAAGATGCATGAGGAAAGATACAGGAAGCTCCTTCAGAATGTGGAAGCAAAGCAGGTATTCGAAAAGAGCGAAGTAAAGGTATGGGAATGCCGTAACTGCGGACATATCGTTGTTGGAACAAAGGCTCCCGCCGCTTGTCCTGTCTGTGCACATCCCCAGTCATTCTTCGAGGTTCATGAGGAGAATTTCTGATTGACAGAAAGGCACTCTTAGAGTACATTAGTAGTCAAGAGTTCACAAATGAATATGGTAATATTCTCTTATTAAGAGTGATGGAGATGCAAAGGATCTGTGAAGTCACGACAACCTCCCGCGGTAACGGGAAGGTGCCACCCTTGAGCGAGTAATATCGAACAATGAGAGGATTTGATGAGAAGTCGAGTCCACTCTGCAAAGGTGGACTCTTTTCTACTATTGTCAGGTTTTTAGAAAAGGAGTGAAAATATGGAAAAAAGACTATTTACTTCAGAATCAGTTACAGAAGGACATCCCGATAAGGTATGCGATGCCATATCGGATGCGATCCTTGACGAGTGCATGAAACAGGATCCCATGAGCCGTGTTGCCTGTGAGACCATGGCCTGCACCGGCTTTGTGGTAGTTACAGGTGAGATCACCACGAAGGCCTATGTGGACATTCAGAAGACTGTCCGCGATACGGTTCGTGAGATAGGCTACACAAAGTCCGAGTACGGCTTTGACGCCGATACCTGTGCAGTGTTTACAGCCATTGACGAGCAGTCTGCAGATATCGCCATGGGTGTTGACAATGCCCTTGAGACAAAGGCAGATCTGAAGGCTCTGGAGAAGAATATGTCCGACGATGAGATCGGCGCTATCGGGGCCGGGGATCAGGGAATGATGTTCGGCTATGCTTCCAATGAGACACCCGAGTATATGCCCTATCCCATCGACCTGGCCCATAAGCTTACTCTTCAGCTTACAAAGGTAAGGAAGGACGGAACCTTGAAGTATCTCCGTCCGGACGGAAAATCACAGGTTTCAGTGGAATATGACGAGAACGGAAAGCCCTCAAGACTTGAGGCGGTTGTCATCTCCACTCAGCATGATGATGATGTGACCCAGGAGCAGATACATAAGGACATCAAGAAGTATGTATTTGATCCCGTTGTTCCCTCGGGAATGATAGATGACAGGACGAAGATCTACATTAACCCCACCGGGCGCTTTGTTATAGGCGGACCTCACGGAGATGCGGGTCTTACCGGAAGAAAGATCATAGTGGATACCTACGGCGGATATGCGCGCCACGGCGGCGGTGCTTTTTCCGGAAAGGACTGCACCAAGGTTGACCGCTCTGCAGCATATGCCGCAAGGTATGTGGCAAAGAATATAGTGGCAGCGGGACTTGCGGATCAGGTTGAGATACAGCTCTCGTATGCCATAGGCGTAGCGGAGCCCACATCGGTACAGGCCGACACCTTTGGTACGGGAAAGGTAAGCGATGAAGAGCTTACGAAGATAATCCGTGAGAACTTTGACCTCCGCCCCGCCGGAATAATCAAGATGCTGGACCTCCGCCGTCCTATCTATAAGCAGACTGCGGCCTACGGACATTTCGGAAGGACCGATGTGGACCTTCCCTGGGAGAAGCTGGACAAGGTCGATGCATTGAAGAAGTACCTTTAAGAAAAATGCTGATGCCATCAAGAGCGCAAGCTGATGTCATACTAAGCGTCAGCTGATGTCATACTAAGCGTCAGCTGATGTCATCAAGAGCGCAAGCTGATGTCATCCTGAGCGTCAGCGAAGGATCTTTAATATGAGTTTTGTTCATTTACACACACATACGGAATACTCCTTACTGGACGGTTCCAATAAGATAAAAGAATATGTGGCGAGGGTAAAGGAACTCGGAATGAACGCAGCCGCCATCACAGACCACGGGGTCATGTTTGGCGTGATAGATTTTTATAATGCTTGCAGGGATGCAAACATAAATCCGGTGCTGGGGTGTGAGATCTATGTCTCCCCCGGCTCCAGATTTGATAAGGAAGCCGGTATGAATGAGGACAGGTATCACCATCTGGTGCTGCTTGCCGAAAATAATACCGGCTACCATAATCTTATGAAGATCGTCTCCGTGGGGCACACGGAGGGTCACTATTACAAGCCCAGAGTGGATATGGAAACACTGGAAAGATACCATGAGGGGCTTATCTGTCTTTCAGCCTGTCTCGCAGGCGAGATCCCAAAGGCTATAATAAGGGGGCTTATCGGGGAAGCCGAAAAGGCTGCCCTTAAGTACTTAAATATCTTCGGCAGGGGTAATTTCTTCCTGGAGCTTCAGGACCACGGGATACGGGAGCAGCAGCTTGTGGATCAGACTCTTATTTCCATGTCAAAAAAGCTCGATATCCCCCTTGTCTGCACGAATGACTGTCATTATACCAATGCATCGGATGCGGAGCCGCATGACATACTGCTCTGCCTGCAGACCGGAAAGAAGCTCAGTGATACCGACCGTATGAGATATGAGGGCGGGCAGTATTATGTGAAGTCTGAGGAAGAGATGCGCGCTCTCTTTTCCTATGTTCCCGAGGCACTGGAAAATACGCAGAAGATAGCTGACAGGTGTCAGGTGGATATTGAGTTTCACAGGACGAAGCTTCCGCATTTTACATATCCGGCAGAATTTCCGGATTCCTACTCATATCTTAAATTCCTCTGTGATAAAGGGTTTAAGGAGCGTTATCCCGATGATGACGGAAGCCTCTATAAAAGAATGGAGTACGAGCTGTCCGTAATAAAGACTATGGGCTTCGTCGATTATTTCCTGATAGTCTGGGATTATATAAATTTCGCGAAAGAACACGGTATCTCCGTTGGACCGGGACGAGGCTCGGCTGCAGGGAGCCTGGTCTCCTATGCACTGAAGATAACTGATATCGATCCCGTGAAGTATGATCTTCTCTTCGAGAGATTCCTAAATCCCGAGAGGGTGTCGATGCCTGATATAGATGTTGATTTTGCCTTTGAAAAGAGGCAGGAGGTCATCGACTATGTGGTTGAAAAGTACGGCAGGAAGAACTGCGTACAGATAGTCACGTTTATCACCCTGGCTGCCAAGGGAGTCATAAGGGATGTATCCCGCGTTATGGATCTTCCCTACGCTTTCGGGGACAATCTCTCAAAGATGATCCCGAATGAGCTGAATATAACCCTGAAAAGGGCCTTGGAAGAAAATAACGATCTGAGGAAGCTCTATGAGGCGGATGAGGATGTTAAACGCGTCATAGACATGAGCATGAAGCTTGAGGGGCTTCCCCGGAATTCATCGATCCATGCCGCAGGAATATTGATAACTCCGGAGGAAGCAGATAATTACGTCCCCTTATACAAGGGTCCAAACGGGGAGATAACAACACAGTTTGTTATGACTACCCTTGAAGAGCTGGGGCTTTTAAAGATGGACTTTCTCGGGCTACGGACCCTTTCCGTTATACAGAATGCGGTAGGATTTATTAACGAGAGACAGGGGATCAGTCTGGATATTGAAAAAATAGATTATGATGATCCGGAAACCCTTAGGTTTATCTCCACAGGGGAAACGGACGGCGTATTCCAGCTGGAATCCGGTGGAATGCAGCGCTTTATGAAGGAGCTTGCTCCCGAAAAGCTGGAGGATATAATTGCGGGTATTGCTCTGTACAGACCGGGGCCTATGGACTTTATCCCCCGGTATATAGAGGGAAAGAAAAACCGGGATAAGGTCAGCTATCTCTGTCCCGAGCTGGAGCCCATCCTTAAACCTACCTACGGCTGCATAGTTTATCAGGAACAGGTAATGCAGATATTCAGGGATCTTGCAGGATATTCCCTGGGAGCTGCGGATATTATCCGCCGCGCAATGAGTAAGAAAAAGCAGAAGGACATCGATGCAAACCGGGATATCTTTGTCTACGGCGGAGAAACAAGGGTAAGGGATAAGATCCAGAAGATACCGGGCTGTGTGGCAAAGGGTATCAAAGAAGAAGCGGCTCTGGAAATCTATGCGAGCATGAATGACTTTGCAAAATATGCTTTCAATAAATCCCACGCCGCTTGCTATGCATACGTGACCATGCAGACAGCCTACCTTAAGTGTCACTATCCCGTGGAATTTATGGCGAGCCTTATGACCAGTGTGCTCGATAATACCGTAAAGCTCGCAGGGTATATGCTTTCCGCCAGGAGTATGGGGATAAAGATACTTCCCCCGGATATAAATCTTGCGGTCTCCGGTTTCTCTCCCGCGGGTGACAGGGAGATCCGATACGGGCTTTCCGCCATAAAGTCAGTGGGGGTTCCGGTTATAAGGGCTGTTGAAAACGAAAGGGAGAGTAACGGGGATTTCACGTCCTTCACGGATTTCATTAACCGTATGGCAGGGAATGAGATAAATAAGCGGACGGTAGAAGCCTTTATCAAGGCAGGTGTTTTTGATTCCTTTAAGGGAAACCGCCATCAGTACATGGAGGTTTATGAGTCTATGCTGGATAATGCCGTAAGGGCAAAGAAGGACAGCATAGCAGGACAGATGTCCATTTTTGATATCCTTGATAAAGAGGAAGGAGCACCCTCCCGGGGAGATATGCTTCCCGATGTGGAGGAGTTTCCAGAAGAAACCAAGCTTCTCTTTGAAAAGGAGGTCCTGGGTATCTACCTTACCGGACATCCTCTGTCGGAATATACGAAGCTCATAAAGAAGCACACGGATACGGTCAGCACTGATTTTCTCCTGAATCCGGAAACCAATACCATAGGTATAAGGGAGGGGAAAAAGGTAACCATAGGAGGAATGATCTCTTCTGTAAGGCGCAGGCAGACAAAAAAGGGCGATACCATGGCAGTACTGACTCTGGAGGATATGCTGGGAATCGTCGAGTGCATAGCCTGGCCCAGAATATATGCAGAGTACGGAGCCCTTTTGACGGAGGATTCAAAGGTATTCCTAAAGGGCAGGGTAAAGGCCGATGACGAAAAGGACGGCCAGCTTATGATAGACGAGGTGATAGCCTTTGATGAGATCGGCGGCACCCTGTATATCCGTTTTAAGGATCTCGCCTCATACAAAGAACGGTCAGGAGAGCTTGACAAAGCCCTTTCCGCCTCTTCCGGACGTGACAGGGTGGTGGTCTACCTTGAAAAGGAGAAAAAGCAAAAGGCTTATCCCTCTTCACAGAATGTGAAGGCTGACGATATTCTTATATCATCACTGCAAACAATGTTCGGTGAGGAAAACATAAAGCTTGTATAGTAAAGGATCCTGAGGAGCGAAGCACTGTGTTATCCTGAGGAGCGAAGCGACGAAGGATCTTAAAAACCTCATTTACTCAAAAAACTTGAAAAAATACGGCACATTTAATATAATGAGCTGGATTTTTGCAGGAGGAGAAAAATGTCAAAAGCAAAGAAAGAAATAAAGACCATCGCAGTACTGACAAGCGGCGGAGACGCTCCGGGAATGAATGCGGCTATCCGTGCCGTTGCCAGAAAAGCCATAAAGAACGGTCTTAAGGTAATGGGAATAGATAAGGGCTATCAGGGCCTTTTGAACGGAGAGATCAGAGAGCTGAACGCAAAGGATGTTTCCGATACCATACAGAGGGGCGGAACTATCTTAAAAACCGCAAGATCCGAGGAATTTGCAACGCCCGAGGGTAAGGCAAAGGGTGCAAAGATACTTAAGGAGCATAGGATCGACGCGCTGGTTGTTATCGGCGGTGACGGATCATATAAGGGTGCCCTGGGTCTTTCTCATGAGGGCATCGGAGTGATCGGCATACCCGGAACCATAGATCTTGATATAGCCTGTACGGACTACACGATCGGCTTCGATACCGCCATAAATACCGCAATGGATGCCATAGATAAGGTCAGGGATACATCCTCTTCACATGAGAGGTGTTCCATCATCGAGGTTATGGGAAGGCATGCTGGCTACATAGCACTCTGGTGCGGAGTTGCAAGCGGTGCCGAGGAAATACTGCTTCCCGAAAAGTATGATTTTGACGAGCAGAAGATAATAAACCATATTGTTGAGACCAGAAAGCTCGGAAAGACGCACTTCCTTATTGTAAACGCAGAAGGAGTGGGACACTCCGTTTCCATGGCAAGACGTATCGAAGCGGCTACGGGTATGGAGACCAGGGCTACGATCCTCGGATACATGCAGAGGGGCGGCTCTCCTACCTGTAAGGACAGGTTCTATGCATCCATAATGGGAGCAATGGCGGCAGATCTCCTGAAGCAGGGGATAATAAACAGGGTGATCGGCCATAAAGACGGAGAATTCAAGGATTTTGACATAGACGAGGCACTTGCTATGAAGAAAGAGATCCAGGAATACTATGTGGAGATAGCAGGGGCTCTGGCACGCTGAAATTGATAAGCTCATATTCAAATCCGAAACTGAAGAATGTCCGGGAGCTTCTGGAACGCTCAAGGGCAAGGAAAAAAGCGGGTGCTTTCGTTATCGAGGGCATCCGCATGTTTAATGAAACACCGGAAAGCCTGCTAAAAGAGGTTTACATAAGTCAATCTTTTCATGAGAATAATCCCGGTATTTCAGGAGAGCTTGTTTCGGATGAAGTATTTAAGAGGCTTTCCGATACCAAAACCCCCCAGGGGATATTGGCCGTGGTAAGGAATCCCGGGTATGATTTTGAAGAGGTACTGTCGGGAGAACGCGGACTTTTTCTTCTGCTGGAGGGCATACAGGATCCCGGGAACCTGGGAACCATGATAAGAACCGGAGAAGCAGCCGGAGTGAAGGCCGTGATAATGGATCACGACACGGCGGATATTTATTCACCAAAGGTGGTAAGAGCCACCATGGGGTCGATCTACCGGACACCCTTTTTTTACAGCGATGACCTTTATGAAACGGTCAGGGAGTTAAAGCAAAAAGGTGTGTGCGTTTATGCTGCCGATCCTGCAGGGAAATGCTTTTACCATGAGACGGAATATGCTGAAAAAACCGCGGTTTTTATCGGAAATGAGGGAAGAGGACTGAGCCGGAAGGCACTTGATCTTTCGGACAAAGGTCTTAAGATCCCTATGGAGGGACAGACGGAATCCCTTAATGCGGCTGTCGCAGCAGCACTTATTATGTATGACTACAGGAACAGATCGTGATCCGGAAAAGAGGTTGATATGTCGGAACTGAAGGGCAGAAATTTCTTGACGCTTATGGATTTTACACCGGATGAGATAAGGCATTTTCTGGATCTCGCCGCAAAATTCAAGAGCCTGAAAAAAGAAGGAAAGGTTCATGACGGACTAAAAGGGAAAAACGTTGCCCTTATTTTTGAAAAAACCAGCACAAGAACCAGATGTGCATTTGAGGTGGCAGCACACGATCTCGGAATGCATGCCACATATCTTGATAATTCAGGTTCACAGCTCGGAAAAAAGGAGAGTGTTGAAGATACGGCCTCTGTTCTTGGACGGATGTTTGACGGGATAGAATACAGGGGCTTCGGACAGGAGCGGGTGGAAAAAATAGCGGAATATTCCGGTGTTCCTACCTGGAACGGCCTTACGGACGAGTACCATCCGACTCAGATCCTTGCAGATATGCTCACCATAAGAGAGCATCTAAAGGATGAGAAGGGAAAGAAGCTTGTCTATATGGGAGATGCCCGCTTTAATATGGGAAATTCTCTTATGGTAGGATGTTCAAAGCTTGGACTTCACTTCGTGGCCTGTGCACCATCAAAGTACTTCCCCAATAAGGAGCTCACGGAAAAATGCAGAAAGTGGGCAGAGGAAAACGGCGGGAGCATCACGCATACGGAAGACATATCCGAAGCTTTGAAGGATGCCGATGTGATCTATACCGATGTATGGGTATCCATGGGGGAACCGGTGGAGGTCTGGGAAGAGAGGATCAGGGACCTTTCTCCTTATAAGGTCACCATGGACAAGATGAAGGCTGCGAAGGATACAGCGATCTTTATGCACTGCCTTCCTGCCTACCATGATCACGAGACGGAGATCGGAAAGGAAATGGGGGAAAGATTCGGATTAAAGGATATGGAAGTCACGGACGAGGTCTTCTCCAAATACAGAACGGTGCTCTTTGACGAGGCGGAGAACCGTATGCATACGATAAAGGCAGTAATGGCTGCTACTCTCGGTTTCGAAGGATAGAAGGCATGTCTTTTGACGATGATTTCGGAGCAGATGAAATAAGCTCATTTTTGAGGACCAGGTGGCTCGGAAGGGACGGAAGGCTCTTGTTTTTCAAGGAGATCGGTTCCACCAATGATGAGGCTGTGAGGCAGGCAGGAAAGGGAGCAGAGGAGGGACTCGTTGTAATAGCGGATCTCCAGAATTCCGGAAAAGGAAGACGCGGAAGAGTATGGAAGGGAGAAGCAGGCTTAAATACCGCAATGAGCTATCTTTTGAGACCTGACTTTGATCCCGATCTGGCATCTGCAATAACGCTTATTATGGCTCTTTCCTGCAGAAAAGCCATCCTGAATGTGACCGGACTTGAAACCCTTATAAAGTGGCCGAATGACATCGTGTCAAAGGGGAAAAAGCTTGTGGGTATCCTTACGGAAATGTCACCAGAGAACGGAAGGATAGGCTATGTTGTGGTAGGAACGGGGATAAACATCAATCAGAGTGTGTTCCCGGAGGAAATATCCGAAACGGCAAGCTCACTGTTTCTCGAAACGGGGGAAAAGGTTTCCAGATCCGGGATCACCGCGGAGTGCGCCAACTGTTTTGAAGAGTATTATGACCTGTTCAAAAGCTCGGGAAGCCTGAAGGATATGCAGGATGAATACAACGCGGTCTGTGTAAATAACGGACGGCGTGTAAAGGTACTTGACCCCATAAAAAGCTTCGAGGGTGAAGCGCTGGGCATAAACGAAAGAGGAAGCCTTCTGGTAAGGACGGATGACGGAAGGGTAAGGGAAGTATATGCAGGTGAGGTCAGTGTAAGAGGGGTTTACGGATACACGTAAGATGCCAATATGAGCATCGCGAAGAATCGTAAATCAGGTAAAAATATATGGAAGAAAATATCGTTCTCTGTGCCGCAAATTCATATGAAAAAAAATACTACCTGAATCCGGAATTCGGACTGCTGCCGGAGGCCGTGAAGGATGAGCTTCAGGCTATGTGTGTTCTTTTTACGGAAGAGGCAGGCGGTATATTTGAAATGCTTTTTGACATGGATGGGGAGCTCCTTTTACGGACTGAGGCCGATGAAATGGATGCATCCTATGATGAGATAGGAGCAGGGCTTCTGGTAAAGAGACTAAGGAGTGAAAAAAAGGAGCTCTTTGAGCAGCTGACATTGTTTTTCAAGGCAGTTTTTCTGGGTGAGACCTTCGAGTGAAGATAGGTGATGTGACGCTTAAAAGTAAATATATTTTATCACCCATGGCAGGAGTTTCAGACCTGCCATTTCGATTGATATGCAGTGAAATGGGTGCCGGGATGGTATGCACGGAAATGATAAGCGCAAAGGCTCTGCACTACAAAAATAAGGCCACTAGGGAGCTTCTCCGTACCCATGAAAATGAACACCCGGTATCACTGCAGATATTCGGTTCGGAACCGGATATTATGGCAGAGCAGGCTGCAGCGCTCTCCGATATGGACTTTGAGATCCTGGATATCAATATGGGCTGTCCCATGCCGAAGATAGTGAATAACGGAGAGGGTTCCGCCCTTATGAAAAAGCCTGAGCTTGTATTTGACATAGTCTCTGCTGTGTCCGCCGCCTCGAAAAAACCTGTAACGGTGAAGATCAGAAAGGGCTTCGATAAGAGCCATGTAAATGCGGTCGAAGTAGCTCTTGCAGCTGAAAAAGGCGGCGCAGCCGCGGTTCATGTCCATGGAAGGACCAGAGAAGACTATTACGAGGGAGATGCTGACTGGGATATAATAAGAAGGGTAAAGGAAGCTGTTTCCATCCCGGTCATAGGAAACGGGGACATACGCTCCTATGAAGACGCAGTCAGAATGATAAAGGAAACGGACTGTGACGCTGTTTCCATTGGACGGGCTGCCAGGGGAAACCCCTGGATCTTCAGGGAAATGACCGGGGGAAAAAAGTATGATCCGTCTCCCGAGGAAAGAAAGAGCGTGATAAAGAGACATCTTGAGCTCGAAACAGAATATAAAGGCGAATACACGGCGGTACGGGAGATGCGGAAGCACATAGCATGGTATACATCCGGAATACCTCATTCGGCAAAGCTCAGGTCGGAGTGCTGCAGCGCCGAAACCGCGGAACGCCTTACAGAACTTATTGACATGATCGGGACAGGCGGCTATAATACGTGAGTTGAACTGTCAATACTGCAGACGGAGGAGGGTCAAATGTCAGAAGAACTGGAAAACGGGAAGAAAGTCATTCTTACAGCAGACGGTCTGAAAAAGCTGGAGGACGAGCTTTCCAATCTTAAGAATATTAAACGTGCCGAGATAGCCCAGGAATTAAAGGAAGCGAGGGCTCAGGGGGATCTTTCGGAAAATGCTGAATATGATGCCGCAAAGGATGCACAGCGGATCATGGAGGAAAGAATAGTTGAGATAGAAACCCTCCTTAAGAATGTTGAAGTTGTGGATGCCAGCGAGATAGATTCCGAAAAGGTAAGCATAGGCTGCAGGGTCAAGCTCAGGGATATGGAATATAAGGAAGATATGGAGTTCCAGATAGTGGGCTCTACCGAAGCCAGCAGCCTGCAGGGGAAGATGAGCAACGAATCACCCGTTGGCCGCGCAATACTCGGTCACAAAAAGGGAGATACGGTTAAGGTAGAAACGAAGGCAGGAAAGATAAAATACAAGATACTCGAGGTATCAGCGGGAAACGCATGATGAAGCCCTGAGCGAAAATCAGTGTCATCCTGAGCGAAAGCGAAGGATCTTTTAGGATAATATGGAGAGAACATGCCCCAGGAAGATATATTACAGATAAAAAGAGACAAGCTAAATACCCTGCAGGAAGAGGGCAGGGATCCCTTTAAGGTCGTAAGGTATGATGTGAGCCATCATTCCTCTGAAATAAGAGACGGTTTTGAGGAGCTGGAAGGGAAGGAAGTTTCCGTTGCCGGACGAATGATGTTCAAGCGTGTTATGGGCAAGGCATCATTCTGTAACGTAATGGATCTTGAAGGTAAGATCCAGATCTATGCATCCCGGGACAATCTTGGGGAAGATCATTATGCGGATTTCAAGAAGCTCTATGATGTGGGTGATATCCTGGGCGTTAAGGGTATTGTATTCAGAACAAAGGCCGGGGAGATATCGGTTGAAGCTCATGAGATCACTCTGTTAAGCAAGGCTTTACAGCCACTCCCTGAGAAGTTCCATGGTCTTACGGATACAGATACCAGATATCGTCAGAGATATCTGGATCTCATAATGAATGAAAAGGTAAAGGAAACCTTTGTAAAGAGATCAAAAATAATAAGCAGTATAAGGCAGTATCTCGACGAACGGGATTTTATGGAGGTTGAGACTCCCATGCTTGTTGAGAATGCCGGAGGTGCAGCTGCCAGACCCTTTGTAACACATTATAATGCTCTGGATGAAGACCGGAAGCTCCGCATTTCCCTGGAGCTTTACCTGAAGCGTCTCATTATCGGAGGATTGGAGAGGGTATACGAAATAGGCAGAGTTTTCAGAAACGAAGGTCTGGATACAAAGCACAATCCGGAATTCACACTTATGGAGCTTTATCAGGCCTACACCGACTATAATGGAATGATGGATCTCACTGAAAATATGTTCCGTCACGTAGCCCAAACCGTGTGCGGTACAACGACGGTATTCTACGGGGATGAAGAAAGCGGAGAAGGAGTAACCATTGATCTTGGCAAGCCCTTCCGCCGTCTTACCATGGTTGATGCCATCAAGGAAGAAACCGGCATAGATTTTGACAGCGTTTCTTCAGACGAGGAGGCAAAAAAGCTTGCCGATGAGAAACATATTGAGTACGAGAAGCACCATAAAAAGGGTGATATCGTCAATCTGTTCTTTGATGAATTCTGTGAAGATAAGATGATACAGCCCACCTTCATTATGGACCACCCTATCGAGATCAGTCCTCTGACCAAGAAAAAGCCTGACGACCCATCAAAGGTCGAACGGTTCGAGCTCTACATTAACGGTTGGGAAATGTGTAATGCCTATTCCGAGCTTAATGATCCCATCGATCAGCGCGAGCGCTTCGCTGCACAGGATGCTCTTGCTGCAGCGGGTGACGAAGAAGCACAACACACCGATGAGGATTTCCTTCACGCCATGGAGCTCGGTATGCCCCCCACAGGCGGCATCGGCTATGGCATCGACCGCCTCGTAATGCTCCTGACCAACAGCCAGGCAATAAGGGATGTGCTGTTGTTCCCGACGTTGAAGACCATAGGCTGAAAAAATGCCTCAACCATGCAGGTTCAGGGGTTTGGGATTAAGAGAAGTACCCCATTTTTACCCCAATTATTCCAAGACAGGTGCACGATAGTACACGATAGTGCATTTTGGGACTGCTGAGACCAAGTTCATATAGCAAGACTTTAAGGACACTTTCTAAGAAGAAATTCGAAGAGAGTGTCCTTTTTTATTTCTGTCTCTGTTGTGGTTTTTTAATCTAGTTTGGTCAGAAACTGAGGAAAGGAGGAACTGGAGATATGTCAGGATCAGCGACAGCGCAAATGACAGTACACATAGGCTTTCTAAACAGCACATCAATTTAAGGGGGAAACCAATGAAGAATTACAAAAGCAACAGCAGTATGGTGCAGGTCAGGGTTCAGGCTGACACGCCATACCAGGTAAAGAGAGTGATGGGAGCTGTAGAGAAAGAAAAGGGAATGGTTCTTATGAGCAGCTCCGGGATTAAGAAAAACACAGGCGATGGCCCGAAACTCAGGGAATTCGCATCATTCCGGGATCTGAAAGAAGAAAAGAAGATCCGCAAAGAAAACAAAAGAAAAGAAAAACAGTAAAAGGAGAAAGCTTATGTGTAAAGTTATAGCAATAGCAAACCAGAAAGGCGGTGTGGCAAAGACCACTACCGCAGGGAATTTAGGCATTGGTCTCGCAGGAGAAGGTAAGAAAGTGCTTCTAATCGATGCAGACGCTCAAGGGTCTCTCACAGCGAGTCTAGGATACAAGGAACCGGACACTCTGGATTACACTCTGGCAAATGTCCTCGGGAAAATAATTAATGAAGAGGAATGGGATCCGGGAGAGGGTATCCTGCACCATGAAGAGGGAGTAGACCTTATGCCGAGCAATATAGAACTCTCCGGCCTTGAAGTATCCCTCGTGAATGTCATGAGCCGGGAACTTATCTTAAAAGCGTATCTTAAGCCATTGAGAAAGATATATGACTTCATAATAATCGACTGTACACCATCCCTCGGGATGATAACCATAAACGCCCTTGCAGCAGCCGACAGCGTGCTGATACCGGTACAGGCGGC
>CADCQV010000177.1 GCA_902803625.1 uncultured Lachnospiraceae bacterium | reverse complement strand
TCGCCGGGGCGGCATCTCACATCTTCGATGTGAGATAAGCGTCGCTGGCGCTCAGGATGACAAAATGCTTAACTTAACGTCATTGGAACCGTCCCCGTTGACTCCCCTCACAGATAAAATACATTGCAGAACACCCTGCCCTCCAAATCGAGCTCCATAATCATATACGAAGGGCTTCTCCCCTCCTGTCTGGGGTAGGAAAGGCTGCCGGGATTAAATACCCTTACCCCGTCAATGACGGTTTTTTCGGGTCGGTGGGTGTGTCCGCAGAAAACCAGATCCGCTTCTCTGGACAGCGCTTCCTCCACTATCCGGTCGCAGCCCATAGAGATACCGTAGCTGTGTCCGTGGGTCAAAAAAGCCTTATGCTCCCCGATACTGAATTCATCCTCCCGTGGAAGGTCAGAGAAATAATCGTTGTTTCCGGAAACGATATGACATTCACAGTCTGCGAGGCTTCTGATGGAATCCTCCTGTCCCTCCACGTCACCGCAGTGGACAAGCATATCAACAGGGGATACCTTCCTTATCACCTCTCTGAAATTCGACAGATGGCCATGGGTATCACTGACTATCAGTATTTTCATCAAGATACCTCTCTATCTCGTTCTTTATGAGTCTCAGGGCCTTTCCCCTGTGGCTCTCTTCATTTTTTACATCCGGAGGGAGCTCTGCGGTTGTTACACCGTACTTCGGAAGGATAAAGATGGGATCGTATCCAAAGCCGTTTTCTCCCCTCTCCTCATATCCTATCCTGCCCTCCATTACTCCCCGGACCGTTTTGTGGCTGCCGTCCGGAAATACTGCCGTAACGGCACATACAAAGCGGGCGGTCCGCCTTTCCGGCGGTACACCCTCAAGCCTCCTTAAAAGATCATTGTTTTTCTCAAGATATGAGGTATCCTTTCCGAGATACCTGGCTGAATAAATACCCGGTTCCTTATTAAGGGCGTCTATCTCAAGCCCCGAATCATCCGAGAGCACCAGTCCCCCGCATTGCTCCCATACCGCCCGGGCCTTTAATAACGAGTTTTCCTCAAAGCTCTGCCCGTCCTCATTGACATCGCTCTCTATGCCCGCTTCCTTCATAGAAACAACGGGAATATTGAAATCCTTTGTGATCTCCCGGATCTCCTTAACCTTGTCCCTGTTTCCCGTGGCAAATACTATCCTGTCCGGCTTTCTTTCAGTCAAAATCCACCTCCGGCACCAATTGCCGATCCTGCTTGAATACTTCCTGTACCGTTTATGTAGGCTGCGATGGTCCTCGATGCCCTTTCCTGATATTCTTCACTGTTCATCTTTTCCGCTTCGAACCTGTTTGTGATGAGCCCAAGCTTTATCCTGAGGTAAGGAACCTCCAGATATTCCGTGAGTCCCGGAACCCGTTTTACCGAGGAACCCAGATTTTTCTGATCACAGGCTGAAGAAAGAAGGGCTGCCAGCTCCTCCGCACGCTCAGCCATATCAGCGGATGAACCGATCTCCACCCCGTTGGTGACTCTGGTATCCGGGTCGGCTCCGGTATGAATGCTTAAGAGAAGATCCGGCTTCAGGCTGTTGATCATCTCTGAACGTTCCTTTTCACTGTGGACCGTTTCATCCGGAACAGACAGACACACCATAGTCTTCCCGTCCTGCAGCAAAGAACAGAGTCTCCCTGCGACAGCGGCTGTGATACTCCTCTCCTCTATGCCGTAGACCACGGATCCGGGATCATTGACACCATGACCGCTGTCAACCACTATTATTCTTTCATAGATATCCCGCGGCGGCAGAACCTTCACAAAAAAGCTGCCGGGAGTGTACTCGCATACCGGGATGCGGACTTCTCCGGTTATAAGCTCCACGGTTGATACCCCGTCGGCATAACCGTATCTCACATCCTCTATGTCGGTCATATCCCCGGAAAAGAAATTTGTCCTGTAAAAATCCTCATCCGCACCGGAAATACGGATAAAGATCCTGTTTTCAAAGGGATTGTTCTGAATAGTGACATCTGCCTCCTCCACGCCTTCGGGAAGAGGTATCTTCAGATAACCTGCCTTCTCAAACTCCGTCCCGTCTCCGGTCTCCTCCTCACTTCCTCTGTTGAAAAGACCTCTTTCCGCGTGGCTCTCCGCTCTTACGGTAACTCTTCCGGTTAAGGACGCCGCAAATAATGCGGCACTGAAAAAAAATAAGATAAATGATGATATAACTGTGGAGGTGTGCTTCAAGCCTGCTGCCCCCTCTTCCCGTCCTGCGTTCTCCGGGGAGGCTTCGGCCCCTCGAAAATGAAAAATCTTGTCTGAATCATTCCGTTGTATATCTTTCTGTTTCTGCCGGCTCTTCTTCCTATATACTTCTCGGCATCATCATACGAAGTTATCACATATAAAGACCAGCTGTCCAGTCGCTTCCAGGCCTCTCCGAGCTCCGAGTATATGCCCCTCAGGGCTTCCTTTTCCTCGAGCCTCTCTCCATAGGGAGGGTTGGTTATGATAAAGCCATATCTGCCTGAATGTGACAGTTCCTTCACGGGTCTCTCCTGAAAATGGATAAGCTCCGAAACTCCCACATTTGCAGCATTTTCCCTGGCAACCCTTATCACATCAGCGTCAATATCATAGCCCTGAATATCACATTCGATATCCGTATTAATAAGGGATTCCGCTTCATCCGCAGCCCTGTACCAAAGCTTCCTGTCGATTAAATGATCCCAGGCCTCGGCCGTGAACTCCCTGTTCCTTCCGGGAGCCATATTTGCGGCTATCATTGCGGCCTCTGTCAGGATGGTTCCGCTTCCGCAGAAGGGATCGATAAGGATCCTGTCCTTTTTCCAGGGAGTCAGCATAATAAGCGCTGCCGCCAGATTTTCCGCAATGGGAGCGGCTCCCTGCTTTTTCCTGTAGCCCCTCTTATGCAATGATACTCCGGTTGAATCGAGCCCCAGGGTAACTCTGTTTTTATTTATAAATACCCTTAGCGGATACTCATCCCCGTCCTCCGGAAAGAGGGAGATCCCATGCTTTCCTGAAAGCCTGTCGACCATGGCCTTTTTTACGATTGACTGGATATCGGAGGGACTGAAAAGCTTTGATCTGACGGAGGATGCTTTCTTAACCCAGAATCTCCCGTTTTTAGGTATTATATCCTCCCAGGGCAGTGCTCTGGTTCCCTGATAAAGCTCCTCAAATGTGAAAGCGTCAAACTCACCGGCGGAAATAAGGATACGTTCGGCGGTACGCAGAAAGATATTGGCTCTCGGAACGGCATCGTTTTTCCCCTTAAAGGTCACTCTTCCGTCCTGAACATTATCTATTTCAAATCCCAGGGAGACTATCTCCCTTTTTAAGACGCTCTCCAGTCCGAAGTGACAGGGAGCGATCAGCCTGAATTCATCCATGGGCTATATTGTAATGAAACGGAGCCTGTTTGACAAGCAAAACTGCCTGCTTCGATCAGACCTTCAATCAAGCCTCAGTTCCCGGCTTCAATACCGTACACCACCATCCTGTTATCATCTCCGGAATACTCGCAGGTAACAAGGATAACGATCCGTCCGTCCTCCGGGATATCCCCTGTGTCCGTATCGTAGAGGGACATTTGCCGGGCCTTTTTAATTATGGCTTCACTGTTTTCCTCCCCGTCTCCCACTCCGGGTATCATATCGAAATCCGCGAAAAAAGCGGAAAAAATCCGGTAATCCTTTTTTCCTTCAAAGGTATATACCGTGAAATCCGGGAAGCTTCTGAAATACTCTTCATCCCTGTACTTTAGAAGCGGATGGAACATGCTGCCGTCCTTCATATTGTGCCCGTAGATCACGGTAGAGGGACAGCGGAAGGGCGGAACCGACTCCTTATCGGCGAAAAAGCTTCCGGCTTTTCCCTCCGTCCCGTCGAAACGGTGCGTCAGATAAAAATCATCATCAAAGGCCTGTGCCACAGGTCCGTCAATATCCCCGTTACAGGCATACAGCCATCCCGCAGCATCGGGATTAATCTGTCGTAATACATTTAGATCGATAGTGCTTCCGTTCCCTTCTCCGGCATCCTCTGCCATAACGCTCTCCCTCAGTGCCTCATAGCTCATCCTGTCGGATAAATATTCCTGCCCGTAAAATACAAGGCGCATTGTTACGGCAATTATTGCGGCAAGGATGATAACGGCAAGAAGCGCAAGGATACGGGTTCCCCTGTCACCCCTTTTCATTTTTTCTTCTCCGGAAGAGCAGTGTTAAGACCACTCCGAGCAGCAGAAGGAGTACCGCGAGAAGGGTGAGTAAAAGCTCTATCGGCGTATCATCCCCGGTTCTTATACCCTTTCGTAAATTACTGTTCCCGCTTATTTCTCTTTCTTCGTCAGAAATCATCCCTCCGGAGGGAACTGTTCCGGATAGCACGGCCGCCTCTCCCGCTTCGATCACTTCCCCGGAGTGACTGTGGCTGTGCTTAGCGCTCCCCCCTGCATTGGTGGCTAAAGCGGCGGTTTTGTTTGTATTTTCACCGGAGCCTCCGGAGTTTCCTCCTCCGGTATTATCCTTAACCGGAGGTTTCGATGGATCGGGCCCGGGTGCCGGAACAGGAGCAGGTTCCGGGTCAGGCTCAGGGTTCGGAGCAGGATCCGGAGCAGGAGCAGGATTCGGAGCAGGCTCAGGGTTCGGAGCAGGATCCGGTTCGGGAGCAGGCTCAGGGTTTGGAGCAGGCTCAGGGTTCGGAGCAGGCTCAGGGTTCGGAGCAGGCTCAGGTTCAGGAGCAGGATCCGGCTTTGGACCGGGTGCCGGAGCAGGCCCGGGTTCCGGAGCAGGTTCGGGCGCCTTGAAGTTTACCTCCACCAGAACCTTATGCGGCATCTCCTTATAATCGTTTGCCAGAGTAAGGACCACCGAACCGTTGAGAACGGTGATATGCTTAAACTTCCCACTTTCTATAAGGGGTGCCCAGACACTTTCAAATTTCTCCCTTGCGGCTTTCTCTTCTTCCGTCTCATTTTCAGGCGTATCATTGCCGCTCAGATCTGTATCATCAGGCGTATCATTGCCGCTCAGATCCGTATCATCAGGCGAATCGTTTCCGCTCAGATCCGCTTCGGACGTATCATTGCCGCTCAGATCCGCTTCGGGTCTGTCGTTTCCGCTGACTCCCGACCCGGAGGTATTGTCATTATCACTAACGGCATCATTTCCGGATGCACTTCCGTCTGCCGTGCTGTTTCCGGAAACATCATTACCACTGACATTATTACCGGAGGCTGAATTTCCGCTTACCTCATCACTTATGGAACCCGTATAGGGAAGCTCATCCTCCTCATTGATATAGCCGGTTACTTTGATGTACCCCTCAGGCTTACTTTCGTCAGGCTCCATATTATCCCACCATTTAATGGTGAGGGAGTCTCCGTATCTGTAGCCGTTAGCTGTATCCGGCTCAAATTCAACGGACATGGCCTGTTCAATATAATGTGTTTCCGTCCCAATGTAGCTCCCGGAATTCTGACTTATCTTATCACTGCGGTCAACGCAGGTCCGGCTGTGATAGATCTTTACCCTGCCGCCCTTTGTGATCTCTCCGTTATCACCAATGCCGCTTTCAGTGGTATTTTTGACCTTCAGGCGGTAGCTGTCCGGATCAAAAAGCCTGTTGGTAAAGATAACCTTCGGAGGGATCTCTCCTATTCCGGCGATCTTTCCCTTTGCAGCACCCTTCCGGTAAATTCCGTTTTCTGAAATAAAGTATGTGTTTTCCGTTTCCCCCGTCACCGTTGCGGGAACTGTGTTGTATCTCGCTCTGCATTCATCAGTAAGGCTGCCCCGGATATTCTTTATTCCGCAAAGGTCAAATCCGCTTACAGGGTCCTCTGTATCTCCTGTAGGGTCCTCCGTTACCTCATAGTAATATCTGGAATTGATCCCGGTAAGCACTGCAGTCTGACCGGCCTTTAGTTTTATCTTTCCGTTTTCTGCCTTAACGGGACTGCCGAAATAAGTACTGTCATCCTTAAAGGCTTCATCCCGAAGCTGTCCCGATGAAAGGCTTGTAACGTCCCCGCTCTTACAGATCCTGTAATAGCCCTCAAAGGGAGCCTTAGTAGTGTCAGGTCTTTTTAGAGTAACATTAAAGGTGAATGTGTCGTTAAAATCAGGCTCTGATGGATCCCACTTTTCTATCACCTTTTCTATTATGAGGGACCCGTCATTCTTCATTACAGTATTTAAGATGTCGGTCTCATCCTTCCTTACACCGTAATTATGCGATACAGCATAGTAATCCCTTAGGGTAAAGCCATCATATTTTCTGTTGATGTCCTCCGTCACCATATATTCGATCTCGTTCGGAGAAACGGGATCGGCGTCATCACCGTAGGCATACTTTGGAAGGTCCTTAAAGCTGTATGTCCAGGTGTCTCCCCCGTCACTCTTTACGGGTGAAATCCCCGTACCCGAAAGATTGGAATACGGACTCACTCCAAAGGGCTTCTTATCGGTCATTCCTCCGAGGAAGCGCTTGTTAAAGCTGTCAGTGCTGCCGGTCACTGCCGTATTCTCACTCACATATAAGGTAATCTCATCCGGCCTTATCTTCAGGCTGTCACTATAGTCATTCCATCTCTTAACGGCTCTTGCATCCTTTGTTATAAGGGTATTGGTGACAATTGTCTTATACTCTTCATCCTCATCACTGTAGCTATGGACATAGCCCGCCTCTTCACCGGTATTTGTCTTTTTGTATTCGGCTGCCGAAGTGTCAAGGCTGTAGCCGAAGGGCACATAAGGGTCTCCATTTTCATCAGTTTCGATAAATCTGTAGTCATACTTAATAATGGTTCCCGCGTATGCCTTATAGTGGGGAAGCTTGTGAAGGATGCCCTTCCAGCTGACGCTTTCGTCAAGCTTTATGACAGCTTTTTTATCCCCCTTACCCTTTCCGATCATCTCCTTTGCAGAAGCATTATCCGGAATGTCATTCCAGCTCACAGCCTCATAGCTTCCTCCGTTTTCGCTTCTCTGAAGGAGGAGGTTTACACTCACCGGTCTGGTCTTATATTTATTCTCCTGATCACTCCACGATTTCTCTACATAGGCGCTTGTGTATGGCGTATTTATGACTGTTACTTCAAATGCACCTCCGCCGGGTAAGTTCTTTACCTCTACGGGATCCGAAAGGCTTCGTCCGTCTCCCGTTTCATAAACCGCGGAAAAGCTCACACTCCTGTTCTCACTCACATAATATATGATCTCGTTTCCGTCCTTATTGTAGAGAGGCAGTCGTGTAAATACCACGGTTCCGTTGCCGTTTAAGGTCTTTTCCGCAGCATTTCCGCTTATCTTATATATGCTTAAGTTTCCGGCGCCCGTATCGCTGCCGTTAACCGCATTTTTACTGTAGAGGCTTACGTTTACGTCCACGATATCCGGCTGCGAATCCGTATTCCAGAGCTTATTAACGCTTATATCGCTGCGCCTTATCAGCCGGTTGGTAACGACAGACTTATGCTCAGTATCATCACTGAAGTCATAGCTGTAGCCCTCGTCATCAGCTGCAGCTCCTTTTGTACCGTCAGCCCTTAATGTATAGCCATTCGGTATATTATTCTCCGAAAGCCTGTACTGGTACTTTGTCCCTGTGCCTCCGTTAAGGACATAGAGAGGAAGCTTTGAAACCGTCTTTGCTGCCCAGTTTTCACTCTTTTTAAGAGTCACGGTCACGGGATCTGTTGAAGCAGTTTCCGACGGATCCGTCTTTTTATGCTCAGCCTTCGTTACGGTTTCCCAATTCTCTCCTGCCGGCATATTTCCGGCCGGATCCACCTTCCGTCTCTGCAGCGTAAATACAAGGCTGTCAGGCCTTAAGCCGTAGGCATCGTTATCGTCTGACCAGTTCTTTGACACGCTGACACTTGTCAAGGGTGTATTTATGATATTAACGTAGAAAGCCTTATCGGAGTCTGAAGGATCCGTACTGCTGTGGGGAAGCCGATCTGCAGACACTGCATTATAGGAAACCGCTGTTCCCATAGATGAAGCATACTGAGTCTTAAAGCTGCCAGTAGTCTCCTCCTTAACGTAGTAGACTATAAGTTCCTTATCCTTATTGTATTTCGGAAGTCCATTATAGGAAATTACAGGGTTGAGATCCGTCAGTGTCACTTCATTTACAGAAAGTGACGGCTTTGTGGTAAGGGTCGACTCCTTTGAGGGGTCTACCACTGCGGATGCTGCGCTTCCTCCCATATAATTATTACTGTAGAGTGCGGCCTTAATAACTCCTTCGTGTCCCGCAGTTTTCCCGTCATTCCAGATCTTACGGACGATAACCGGGTTTTCCCTCAAAATGATCTTATTGGTGATAGTCGTGGAATAAGCAATGACTTCATTTGAAGCATCCCTGACCGGAGCTCCGTTACTATGGGAAACGGAATATGAACCCCCGGATCCGGTAAGAGCATTGTCTGAGATTGAATAATCGTTGTCAAGCCCTGTATCTCCTCCATCACCCGTTCCTATCTTTGTTTCAACGGCACGGTATTTATATACGTTCGCAATACCGCTCCCGTAATACTTCGGAAGATTATTATAAGTATGAACCCACCTGTCCGGATCGGATGGATCCAGATCGGCAGCCTTTGTCATTGTTCTTTTTACAAGCTGTGTCCAGGTAGCTCCGTCATCTGTTGATTTATCAATCCGGATAGTCAGCCTTTCCGGCCTTAATCCCGCAGAATCACCGTTATCCTCCCACTTCTTGATGACATTGAGACTCACTACGGCTCTTCCGGTATCCAGCTGGTTTACTATCAATCTGGTTCCGTTTGTCGGCAGTGTTATATCTGCAGGATCGTATACCTTATAGTTTCCGGCTTCCACAGGCGCAAAGTAGCTTCCGCTGTCCGGCGCATCCTTCCCGTTCGGTGTCCATTGGGCACTTACGCTGACTGCAGGATAAGATACCGTTATGGCAGCTCCCGTTCCCGGTCTTATCTCCGTTTCAACGATCCGGTATTCATATTTTTCACCCGCTGCAGAGCCGTTATTTGCTGAGACAGGGAGTTTAGTGAATTTTAGCGTCCACTTATTATTCTTATTCAGGATGTTACCCGATATATATTTTGAAAAAGGACCTTTATTTCCGAGACGCCGCTCCACATCAAAGACAACCGATCCCTCTCTCATTCCATAATCGTCATTAAAATCATCCCACTGCTTACGTATGCTGAATTCACCCTTCAACTCATTATTAAGAGCATATCTCATCGTAAGCACCCTGTGGTCATTGTCATCAGGTTCGCCGGGAGTGGCTATATCCGCGGTATTATAAATTGTACTCTTTGTTGCCTTGTAATTTGCCTTAACAAAAGCAGTATTAAAGATTTCCTCAACATAATAGGTATAGACATTTCCGTTTGCCGAATAAAATGGAACCGGTTTATTAAAGGACACGGTGTAATCCCATTTCTTAGGGTCTGAAGAATTAGCCGATACATTTATTATGCTGTAGTCCGTCCCTTCATTGAAGCTCACTGTTTCCGGATTACCCTTTCCTGACTGGGTCTTTGCTTCAGCGCGGATCTTAAAGCTAAGGGCTCTTTTACTCTTATCCCCCTCATCTCCGATATCCGGAACCATTGAAGCTTCATCTATGCCGTCATTGGTCTGGGTATCCCATATCTTTTTAAACTTAAGGGTTAGAAAGCCCATCTGCTTATAGGTATTTCTGAAGGTTTCCTCCTTTGTGTTCTTTTTATTCTCTTCTCCTGTATAAGCGATAGAAATGTCGCTGTTTGCAAAGGCTACGCCCACATAGGACGAGTTTTCGCTTAAAGCGGTATTCCCGGCGGCGGGACCGCTGCCGTTATCACTTACGGCTGACGGATTTTTTCCGTTAAGCGCAACCTTATATCCCGGCATATCATCTATCATTTCCACGGCATAGTAGGCATAGATACGGCCGCTTGGCGCAAATATAGGAAGATCGTTCCAGTTAATCTCCGAAGTCTCCGAAGCCGGTCTTTCCAGGATTTCTTCTTTAACCAGCTCCAGGTCATTGCCGCTAATATTGAAGGCCGCTGCCGCTGTGGCAGATGATGAAGGATCTGAAAGACTGCTGTCATCCCAAGCGTAATGAGTTGCATTATAACCGTTCCCGTCATCCTTAAGTTCCATCCTGTAAAGCCTGAAGGTCGCCTTGGCATTGACGGATACCTTATTATGCAATTTATCAACCTTCCACTGCTTTGTGATCCTGAAGCTCCTCTTGTTTGTTTCAGCATCGAGCTTATAATGATTTGCAATGTCAGTGGTATTGTCGGAATAATTAGGTATCATTATGTCCGCAGGGAGCTCATTATTCTTAAAATTATAAATACACTCACTAACCGTGTATTTATAGAGGGCTCCCATATCGTCATACTTCGGGAAGTTTACATAAGTATAAGGCGTGGTATTATCCGCCTTATAGGTTCCGAAGATATACATTGACTTGGCTGCATTAAGATTCCTTGGAGACTCTGAGCCGTCATTTGCAGAAATTGCTTCCACAGCATGCGCAGAGTAAGCCGCCTTCTTCTTTTCAAGATCCGTGGCTCCCGAAACATCCGGAACCTTATGAGCATGATCATATTCGCTGTCCCTGAAAAGATATATGTAGGCAGAAGGGAGCCTGTCCACCTCTATCCCTTCCGGAATATTGATCCAGAGCTTCCTGCCTTCAATATGTATGCTGTCATGGATAGTGCTGACACCGAAGCTCTTTTCCTTTATAAGGAGGGTTCCGTCGGCAGCGGCCACATCATCTTTAGACACTCCGTTTTTTACAATTATCTGCCCCGAATTGGCGGAAACCACAGCAGTATTAAGATCACTCAGGGTTTCTTCCGCATTAAAAAGGGGTTCCGAATAGTGATCCACGCTGTAGCCTATGACGTCATTATTAAGGGTCTCCGCCACATAATACTCATACACGTTTCCGCTAACATCTGCCGCAGGGACACCGCTGAAGATGGCCTTCTGTATGAATTTGTTTCCGCTTACCACATCTACCCAGCGTTCGGTATAGCTGCCGGTATAAGGGATTATCTCCCCTCCGTCACCGCCGTTATAATAGAGTGTAAAGAATACATCCGGCCTCTGGTCGTTCTTTGCCTTGTCATGCCAGATACAGTAGAATTCCACATCCTCTCTGTCTCCCGCTGCCCTGTTGGTATGACCTGAATTCTCACTTATTAGAAAGCTCTTCGTGCCGTCCTTACCCAGGTCATGGGTCCCGGATATTTCTGTTAAGGTTGAGGTCTCCTGATTCTCCGACACCACATAGCCTGTCTTTGTGGTGTCCTCCGTAGCGCTTAAGAGAACCTCCGTCTTACTTTTCGGCGTGTCCGCTTCATTCCCCTCCGGGTTGCATTGTTTCTCTCCCGTAGTGGGAGTTCCCTTGCAGATATATTCCCTTAAACTGTAGACATAGTTATTTCCGCTTAAGTCATAGGCGGGATAGTATTCACCGTTATTTGTGAACTCTACGGTAAGGTCTGTTCCGCTTGTTAAGGTAACCCTGTCCGGCATATATGTGGGTATATCCTTATAGGCGATCTCCTTTTCAACCCCGCTTTCCTCCCGGAAAAGCGCGACACGGAGAAAATCCCCACGACCTTTCAATCTATTATCTGAATCTATCCAGTTCTTTGTGAATCTGAAAGACCTGCTGCCGGAGCGGGTATTTGTAATGGTGAAGCTCCCGTCCTCCTTCGTCACGCTGACCCTGTAGCCCGGCTTAAAGCTTTCCCCGTTTACCAGGGCATCTACAGTTCCGCCGGAAACGGTTTTGTTGTTCGAAACAAAGCCTATATTGTTGAGAAATCTGTCGTAATCTTTGGTATTCTCATTGTAAAGTGCTGCCTTTATGGCGAGGCGGTTATTTATTGCCTCGGTTCGCATCGCTTTCTTATTTTCACTTGTGGTATTGGTATTATTAAACTCGTCCCTTTTTTCAGCAGCAATAAAGTCTGCCCCGTCCACCCAGATATAGGAGTCATAGTCATTATCAGAAATAAGATCCACATAGTAGGGATGCTCCGTCATATTGCCGCTTAGTGCCGGCTTAAAATTGCCCTCGTCATCGTAGGTTCCGAGCCATACCCTCACATTTGATCTCTGTGAATTGTCGGAGTCATCATGCCAGATCTTTTCTATCCTGAGTCTTGTCCTTACAGTCTCGGAGCCTATGTGATTATTGATATAGAGCTTTATCTCTTTTCCGCTTATATCCCTGTCATATTCCTCTGCATAATGGAGCTCCGAATCGGGTGAAGCTACGGCTTTCTCGTCCAGCGTATAGATATACTGCCTTCCGTC
>CADCQV010000176.1 GCA_902803625.1 uncultured Lachnospiraceae bacterium | reverse complement strand
TTTCCTCCTCCAAAATGGTGATGAATTTCTGCTTTCACTTATATTATACGCGGATCCAGCCGAAATGTGACAGGAAATGTATTGAATAAAATAAAAAAGCGTCAATGAATCAATCTCCATTAACACTTTTTTAAAGTCCGTTCTCACGGCAATTACTGTATGATTTTAACGAAAATACCTATTATTCTACCTAACTTCTACCTACTATCTGGATTATGCTTTTCCTTTCATATTATTGTTCCATCGTTCTGGGTATAACATGTCTGATACCTGCTGACGACACGTATTCAAGGGAATTGCAGTCAAATATGAGCTTCTCTGCGTTCTCCGGGACAGATTCTATCGCCGCCTCGAGCTCCGGAGCCGACTGTGCATCAAGCCAACCCACCAGCGAAAATGTCACTATGTTTTCATTCTGTTTCTTTATGATCTTCATCGTGTCCTCCTGTTATTATTATTATTTAGTGTTTACCGGATTGCGGATATGCTGTACAAACAGTAAAGTCAGGTCATCAAACTGCTTTGTCCCCTGCGCGAACTCTCCTACATCCTTAACCACCGCGTTCACTGTATCCGCAGAAGTATTCTTCGAGCAGATATTTAATAGTCTCTTTTCTCCGTACTGCTCTTTCTTATCGTTTATAGCTTCCGTCACCCCGTCAGTGTAGATGAGCAGTCCCTCTCCGGGATTTAAGACCATCTCTCCCTTAAGGATGCCGATATCCTCAAAAAGCCCAATCACACAGCCGTTATCCGGCTCAAGAAAAGCAGTCTGTTCTCCGGTCTTTACGGGATGTGTGTGCCCCGCATTGGCATACACGACACTTCCATTTTCCGAATCTATAATACCCAAAAATACAGTGACAAACATCCCCAGTGGATTTTCGGAGCATGCCTCATTATTAACCACGTTCAGTACTTCCTCGGGAGACATACCTGACCTGAGTCTGTCGCGGATCATGGTTTTTATCATGGCCATCACAAGAGCTGCCGGTATTCCCTTTCCCGACACATCTCCCATTACGATTCCAACGGTACCGTTATTTAACGGGATGATGTCATAAAAATCGCCGCCTACGTACTTTGCCGGTTCCGCAAATGCCGATATCCTGATGTTTCCCTCATTATACTCCTTATTTTGTGGTACTATTCCGTTCTGGATAGCTCTCGCGGTGTTTAAGAGAGTCTGTTCTCTGGATTTTTCTTCCATCATCTTCCTGTTTCTTAAAAAGAGGATCTGGGTGGAACAGATCAATACCATGGATAACCACCAGGTCATCATCTCAAACTGCTGTGGTGACAGAACCGCACTTCCCCTGTTCAGATGATATACCCTGAATACGAGTATGAACATCATTAACCAGTAAGGCAGTGCGTTGATGAAGATCTGAAGAGTGGTCATTCTGATTTCGGTTTTACTCTCGAGATATTCTACACACCGTACCATTATCTCGGTAATCACCATGGCGATCAGCATAAGGAGTATACATTGCCAGGGTTCAAAAGAAACGTATCCATTGAAGCCGAGTGCCATGAAATACACCAGTAAGTGAAGGGCATAATACTTGGATATATGCCTGGAATAACGCATGATCTGGGTTGTAACAGGGTTTTCCTTTGATCCGGACTTCTTTTTCCTGTCTGTAGCAAAGAATATGATCGCTGCAAATAAGAAGATATGCGCAAGGCTCGCTACAACATGCAGGATATCAGGATATGCGTATCCCTCCTCCATTACCTCGCCCATAAGGTCGATATCGTTTCCGTAGAGCTGAAAAGCTCTGATCCACCATGCAATGACTATAACCAAAGCGACAGGGAGAACCGACAGGTAAAACTTCCTTTTGTCACTGATATGCCTGTACGCATACCCTGCTCCTGCGCCGATAAGGGCATAGGACAGATAATACAGGGGAATAAATGACACAAAAGATGCGTCTCCGATCAGAAGTGTTGCTACGTATGAAAGTACCGGGATATTTACGGGCTTTGCATAAAGATAAGGCGCTATAAGAGCTGAAATGAGCCCCAACAGAGGATATACATAAATCCTGCATCCTGTCTTCTTTAGAACCGCAAATATCAGATAAAAAATGCCTGCGATAAAAAAGATATTGGTGTACTGAAAATATATCCATATCAGCATTCTGAGATTTTCCGCACCGTCTTCGCTCATCCGCTTCAGGACAAACGGATATGGAAAAATAAGTGCCGTAAGGTATGCAAGATTGCTAAGATACTGATATAAGACAAGTCGTACCCCTCCGGCAGCCATTTCCTTAGGACCCGACCCCTTGCCATAGGTTATACCGAATCCCATCACAAAGATAAATATCGCAGCACCCGACATGGTTGCAAAGATCCAGATGCAGAGCACTGCCTGACTCATGTCGCTCATAGTCGCCTGAAACGCATGGATCAGGAAAATAAGAACCATAAAGAGTCCTTTAAGAAGATCGAACTCTTTCTGTCTTCCCGTATTCACCTCTTCGGTTGAAAAAATACCCATCACAGTTAATACTATATGTTTAACCGGTTCATGTCAAAATTTGTCTTTACGTTTTCTGCTTTTTTCTTCAGGCACCGGTGTAGAAGGGATACTTATCAACATCCTCTCCTGCTACCGCAAAAGCATAGTAATTTCCCTCATCATCGGTTCCGAAGCCCAGTTCAGGGTAGTTAATGCCATTTCCATGAAGCAGGCGAAGCACCCCTGTCTTTAGATTATTAAATCCAAAGATCTGCCACTTAAGCAGGCGTCGGAGCTGCCAATAATCGAATCCTTTAGGTAATGCATGGATAATATCGTGTCGTATCTTCCTCAGTATTATTCCACAAATGATCGATATCAGGATCGGGACGGATGCTCCCCGGATGATTAAATTAAGGATCACGGCATCCGAAGATCCCGCTATAAGGAGCAATACGATCAGCAAATAAATTGTAATTATGAGATCTATAACAGTAACCGCAATATGAACTTTATGCTGGGACTGTTTTGACACCAGCCTGACATTATTATATATACTGTAATCAATCCGCCTTCCGTAATAAGTTTTGAACTCTTTACGCTTCGCAGCGGCTTTCACAGGCTTTCCGCAGTTCGTACAGAACTTTGCTCCTTCACCAAGTTTATTCCCACAATTTGTACAATATGCAGGCATTCTCTGCTCCTTTCTCATCCGTATCTTCGCCATTCTCCTCCCATCCGCCTGAATCAGCGGATAATCCTGCACCAGTCATGGCCTGATCTCCATAGAGATCCTGTTAGCGTACTCTTTAGTCCCGTCAAAGGAGTATTCTTCTTTACTGACTGCACTCTTTAATACAGCGAGGGACAGGGGATCGCATTCAGAAAGGATATCATAGCGGGGTCCATTATAATCCGCGGAAAAATCCATAGCCCCGTCCCGGTCTGATATTTCGATACATATATGGATCCCCGGATACTCAAGGTTCTTGATAAGATTCTGCTGGATCAATTCCTCAAAAGTAAGCTGTACATGCTTTGTCAAACGTCTGGAAACCTGATTTTTTATACAATAGGCTTCTATCCTGCCCTCTGTCCCCGGAAAATCATAGTCCCTGCTCTCTATATCGATTTCAAGTGCCTTTAGCTGTTGAACAAAGCGCCTGGTTTTCGGATTCTCCGGATGGTCAAAAATCTCTTCAGGTGTACCACTTTCCAGGATCCCGCCTTCATCCATATAAAAAACGCGGTTTGAAATGGCTTTTGCGAAATTCATCTCATGCGTCACTATCATCATAGTCTTTCCGGTTTTGGATAGCTTCCGGATGACCTCCTGCACCTCACCCACCATTGTGGGATCCAGTGCACTCGTTGGTTCATCCATCAAAATGATCTCCGGATCCATGGCCAGGGTACGGGCAATGGCGATCCTCTGCTTCTGTCCTCCCGACAGCTCTTCAGGATAGCTTAAGGCTTTTTCAGATAGTCCTACCAACCGGAGAAGCTCCATTCCCTCATCATAAGCCTCCTGCTTACTCTTTCCGGCGAGGTCCATGGGCGCAAGCATTATATTCTCAATAACGGTAATATGCGGAAAAAGATTAAAGGACTGAAAAACCATTCCCACCTTCCGGCGAACCTTCTCAATATTGCATCCCGGGGCTGTTATCTCCATATCATCGATAAATATCCTTCCGTCTGTAGGCTTTTCCAGGAGATTGATACAGCGGATAAACGTACTCTTCCCGGTTCCGGAAGGACCTATTACGGAGATCACGTCCCCATCCCGTATCTCAGTACTCACATCCTTAAGGGGTGTTACGTCAGGATATTCCTTTTTCAGGTGTTCAATCCTTATCATGTGTCCTTACCCCTTTCAGTATGCTTTCCCTTTTTCTTTTGTGTGGATCTGAAACAAGCCTTATACATTCCACCGCAAAGGCGAAAATAGCCTCCATCAGAAAGTAGATGACAGCGACGGCGATAAGAGGGAAAAACGCTTCAAAGGTCCGGCTCCGGACAATATCACCAACCTTCGTAAGATCCTGCACCGCAATATAGCCCACAATAGCCGTGGCCTTTATTAGCCCCACGATTTCAGCCTTATATGCATCCATTACATGGGGGATAGTCTGAGGCAGGATAATCTTAAAGAAGGTCCCGTTTACCGAATAGCCCAGTGCGTAAGCCGCTTCATACTGCCCTCTTGCAACAGTCCCCACGCCGATCTTTAAGAGCCCGTATACTCCCGCTCCAAATACCAGTGTGAAACCGATAACGGAAACGACGACCCCATCAACATGAATATTTCCGAACACTATGTAGTATAGGATCATAAGGAGCACCACTACCGGCATGCCCTGCACCAGCCACAGACAGAACCCGGTGATCCTGTTGGCTATCGGGTTAGCGTCCTTACAGATGAAAAGAATGAGAAACCCAAGTACTGTTCCGAAAATGGCAGATAACAGAGTGATAATAAAAGTCACGATGAATCCACTAATAAAGAGCTTCCACCGGTTTTCTCTTACAAAGTTTTTTTCAAGGCTTGAAGATAAGGATTCCAGAAATGACGTAAACCCCGGTTTTACTTCCGCCGTATCCCTTACCATGATCGCTATCTTTTCTTCAAAGAGATCATCGGAAAAGGTCAGGGCCTCAGCTCTTTCCGGAGTTATATTAAGATCGGCCATGACACAGTCCACGTCTCCCGTGGATGCTGCCGTTATTACCCCGCTGTAATCATAAACCTTGAATCTGAGTCCCATGCCAAGCCAGGCGGCAAATCGTCTCGCAAGCTCTATATCATAGCCGTTAAGATCAGTTCCCACATAGTAGGTATATGGCGGTGTGATACCGGTAGTGCCTACCGTCAGGTATTGCTCCGGGTTTTCCGGAAGAGTGATCTCCGGCATGGTCTCATCCCCCTTTATAACCCAGCGCTCATACATATCGTCAAGGATCCCGTCAGCCTTTAATTCAGATATAAATAAATTGATCCTGTTTTCAAGATCCGGTATTCCGGCGACAGGAGAAATCCCTACTGCAACGTGGACCGATCCCTCCATATCCTCATCCAGAAGATGAACGCCCTTTCTCCCGCTGTCTATAGCAAGCTGCATCTGCCGGCGGTCGAATATATAGGCGTCAAGCTTTCCCTGGGCAACAGATTCATATCCGGTGTTTCCTTCCAGATACACGATCTCAGCCTCGGGAAGCTCATCCTCTACAATATGAATAGCCGCACTGCCATCTCCAACTCCTACACTGATACCCTTCCTGTTAAGGTCTTCCTTTGATGTAATACTCTTATGATCAGATGAACAGGCACATAGGCAGAGCATTAATAGCAGTATGGATAATAAATTCTGTTTTTTCATATCTTAGCTATCCTTTGACCTAAATATCATATATTTTTTCACTTCCTGCCATCTATTCTTCCATATGAATGATCATATAGCGGACAACGGACGCACAGCGTTCAGCAGCTTTTTTCTTAAACACTTCATAACTCATTTCCTCGGAATCATCAGCCTTATCAGAAATAGCACGGATAATGACAAATGGAGTACCATTCAGATAGCAGGCCTGTGCAATTGCTCCGCCTTCCATCTCACAGCACATACCTCCAAAATCGGACTTGATCAATTCCTTTTGTTCTTTTGAGGAAATGAACTGATCGCCTGTACAGACTCTGCCTTCGAAAACCCGAACGTCAGGAGCAGCCTCATGCACAGCCTCTACTGCCTCTTTCCGCATTGTTTCGTCAGCAGGAAATGCAGAAAGACCGGTGTACGGGATCTCACCTTTCTTAAAGCCGATGCTTTCCACGGTAAAGTCATGCTGACAAGCGTCTACCGAGACAACGAAATCT
>CADCQV010000175.1 GCA_902803625.1 uncultured Lachnospiraceae bacterium | reverse complement strand
GCATCTCCTGAAGAAAGCTTATAATGCTCATCTTCATATCCGGTATCTTTGATCACCCCGAGAGATAATCCATGTTCCCGGTCTATAAGCCTGAATGGTTCATCTCCCGAGCGGATAGCCGGTTTTTCGTGTCCTGCGTTGGCACAGATAAGCTCTCCTGTTGAAACGGTAAGGATCGCCAGCCAAACCGTCACGAACATACAGCTGTCATTCCCTTCACATAACCAGTTATTAACATCTCTGAGTATGGCTGCCGGCGTACCGCCCACCATAGTCCTGTTCTTCAGCATGGTTTTTGAAACCGCCATAAATAATGCGGCAGGAACGCCCTTTCCCGAAACGTCTGCAATGGTCAGGGCAAGATGATCGTGATCCGCCATATAGCAGTCATAAAAATCTCCTCCCACCTCTTTTGCGGCTTCAGAGGAGGCATAGACCTTAAATCTTTCATTTTCCGGAAAAACCTGCGGCAGCATCTGCATCTGTATGCTTGTGGCCACATTCAGCTCCGTCTCTACTCTCTCCCTTTCTCCCGCCAGCTTCTCCATCTCTTTTGTATACCTCTCCATTTCTAGAGCCAGAGAAGAAAACTCATCCGCAAAGGCGCCTATCTCATTTTTTGAACGGATGGCGGACAGCTTACTTACAAGTTCGTTTGTATCCTTTGTATCCGAGTATTCTGAAACGCATCTCTTTACCCTGGCAAGGGGTCTTGGCACGATAAAATAAAGACAAATAAGGATCAGGATAAGTACCACAAGCATCATTACGATAACTTCATTCCGTATATAATCCGTGAATACCATGTCATCGTAAACCTTCTCTGCGGGAAGAGCCCCGAACATTTGAATGTCTGAGGTTCCTTTATATGCGTTAAAGGGAATGCTGGTTCCGAAAACCATCATTTTCTCCGGGGTGGAAAAAGCCCACTTCCATACCTCGGCCTTTATTGCTTCTTCCGTATTCGCTACTACCTGCTGGAACTCCTTGATATCCCCTTCTTCCCCGAAAAAGATCTCTCCGTCTTCGGTTATGTTTGTTAAAAGAACAACGGGATCCTCCCCCTCGTGTTTTGTAATTGAGATGATTATGAGATAGTTCTCATCTTCATCCTTCTATCTTTCGAGGATCTGCATATAATCGTAATAACATCTGCACGCAAATCTTTTCTGTTCCTCCTTCGATAAGGATTCGGCATCCTCTGCGGTAACCTCCCTGACCGATTCCCTGGAAAGCTTCTTCAATATATCCCCTATGCGCTCCCTTTTTTGTAAAGCGGACTTGTCCTTAAGCAGCTCGGCTGTATTATCCCTCCAGTAATCGATAAACCATGTAGCGGCTTTATAGTCATCCAGCTCGTCGGAAAGTGCACTGAGATAATCCTGAAACATGCTCATATTCCCGGAAAGGGCAGTAGAAAAGGAAGCCATTGTCACCATATTTCCAACTGCCAGAGTTATCAACGTGAACAGGATGATAATAACAGCTCCGATCTGTACCACTATCTTTCTTCTTTTTTTCCCGTTTCCTTTTTTCGCTTCTGTGCCCATATATTTACTTCTTCTCTCCTTCAATTCCCGGATTCCCTGAATTTGACGAGGCGTTCAAACTGAATGCGGATAAAGGCCGCTACCGGAACAGCCAGAAGCATTCCTAAAAGCCCTCCGATGGCACCGCCGAAAAGGAGTGCCACTATCACGAGTACAGGATGCACGTCTATACTGTTGCTCAGCAGCTTGGGATTTATAATGTTCCCGTCTATTGTCTGGATAACGAAAACAATGATGACTCCTATTATAATAAGCTTCAGCTCTCCCTTCAGGAGACAGCATGTAATAGTCATAAAGTATGCCACAAAGGGTCCTACATATGGGATAAGATTTCCTATCCCTGTCGCAATACCGATAAGAGCTGCATAGGGTATGCCCGCCACAGACAGGGAAATCGTCACGACTATGGCCATAAACAGGGCATCCGCCAGCTGTCCCCGGATATATCCCGCAAAACAGGTATCAAGGTCTGACATGCATATCCGGAAGTAACCGTAGAGCTTTTCACCGAGGAGCGCATTAAATACCCTGCTCCAGTATGCGCCCATTCCCTTGTTGTCATACAGGAAATAAATACTGAAGATGATGGCAAAGAAGAACTGTCCCACAGTATTTTTCACAAAATTAAAGGCTCCGAGAAGCCCGTTTCCGAATACGGTCGCAATATCCGTGCCCCGCTTCCCGTCTATCGAGGTGATCTGGTGCCTGGCACTGCTTATTATGCTGTCTATATCGGGAAGAACGATATCATAGTTCATAAGGCTGTTCCTGATCTCATTATAAAAGTTGACAGTCTGGACACCGATATACTCTGCCATCAGCTTCAGGTCATCGAAGCTGATAAAGTGGATATTTGAAGTAATGGTGGAAAAGATCAGCGACAGAAGAATGAAAATAACGAGGAACAGGGAGAAAAACGTGGTAAAGACCGAAATCCCCCTGCATATCCCGGGTTTTTTCTTCATCAAAGGTACTCTGAGAAGAAGAGCGTTGAAGAAATTCACAACTGGCAGCAGTATATAGGCGAATATGAGGCCAAGTATCAGCGGAGACACCACATCCAGTATCCAGGAAAGCAGTAAAAATACTCCCCTTAAAAAACCACCGCCCTGACCGAGCAGTAATATCGCAAGATATGATGCCGCCACGGTGATCACCGTCAATATGGCAATTTTTGTATATTTGTCATCCCAGAATTTTTTCATTGGTAAGACCGGATCCTTTCGTTTTCGTATCTGAAGTCAGCTTATGGAAAAGCTGAAAATCCAAATCATGATATTCCATTACGCCTTCTTTGTAAACATAAGCATGGTAATATCGTCAAACTGTTTTGCTTCACCTCCATATTCCTCTATCGTATTCTGCATATCCTTTATCTTTTCCTCCGGTTCGAGATCCGGCACTTTATTCAGGGCATCAAGCATTCTTTTGGCTCCGAAGAGCTCGCCCGAAATATTATTTGCTTCCGGCACCCCGTCCGAATACACAAAAACGGAATCTCCCTTCCCAAGGGTAAAGGAGCGCTCCTCGTATTCCTCATTTTCCCAGGCTCCGAGAGCTAAATTATGCTCATTTACCACAAATTCAAAGCTGCCTCCGCTGCGGTGGATTACCGGCTTTTCATGACCTGCGTTTACTGCGGTTCCCTTCCCGGTTGAAAGCTCCAGCACTGCGATCCATACAGTGACAAACATCCCCAGGGAATTTTTCTCACAAATAAGCTTATTTACGTATCCCATGGCAGCGGCAAGTGACTCCTCCCGTCCCACGGCACCCCTGATATAGGCTTTGCAGACCATCATCATAAGAGCGGCAGGGATACCCTTGTCAGAAACATCTCCTATTACCAGTACCAGATGATCATCATCCTTAAGGAAGAAATCATAAAAATCCCCCCCAACCTCAAAAGCCGGATCCATTATGGCATACAGGTCAAATTCACTTCTCTCAGGGAACGCCGGGAACTCCGATGGGAGCTGGCTCTTCTGTATCTCCCTCGCGGTATCGAGTTCGGACAGCATCCTCTCCTTTTCGGCTGCATTGGTCCTTATCTCTTCAATATATTTGTCAATACTTATAGCGAGATCATTAAATCCCGCTGCCAGGAGTCCCAGCTCATTTTTCTCTTCCAAAAGACCGCCCAGATTCCCCGGTATATCCTCACTCCTCTTTGTTTCCGAATATTCCTGCAGCGCATTCTTCAATAGCACTGCAGGCCTGACAACCGTTTTACGAAGTATCAGCACCAGTATCACGGCCACAAGGATTATCATAAGAATGCAGCCCGGCAGTATCCTCTTTACAATATTCATTGCAGTGGTACGGACAAGGGTACTGTCAGCAGATGATGTGAAAAGGCATACGGTATTCCCGTCCATTATGACCGGTCTGCAGAAAACAAGCTTATCCTCCGCTCCCTTTGTTCTGAATGCACCTGTTTCCACGCCTGAAACAGCATTTTTTTCCGCAGTCTTGTAATACTCACCCAGATCCTTATCAAGCGGACAGCTTATCAGGATATTACCGGCTTCGGGATCGTCCTCATATTCATTATTTGTGTCAGAAAAGAAAAGGTATTCACTGTCATCTGTGATCCTTATGCACTTAGTGGTTATCGGTACACGGGCATTTTTGTCGGTATCCACTTCCAGACGGCAGGCCAGGAAACAATAATCGGCGAAAACCTTCTGCTCTTCAGCCTCGAGCTCCTTAAGCCTCTCTTCCGGAACGTTTGCCCGGTCAATCAGAAGATCCGTGTCCCCAAAAGCCGCAAGCCGGCTTTCCAGCTTATAAAAATCGTCATAATCCGTGGTCATATCATCGGCATTGGAACTCCAGAAGTCAAGAAGCCAGGGAAGGCAAGCGTAGTCATCGATACAGGATGCACATCGCTCCGCTTCCGTCTGCAGCATATCCCCCACCAGGTTTTCAGCCATTTTTGATATCGTTCTTATCATGACCATACCACAGGAAAAAACAGCCGCGGTAAACATAATGGTAACAGAAGCCACCACAACGAATATCAGATTTTTATTCTTTATGAAAGAAAGCGCAGACTTCATCAGATCAGTCTCCGGTATTTTACGCTTCTCTTTTCAGAACCTTCCCGGTTTCTGAACAGATAAAGCTTCTGTAAGTTTCCCCTGCAGTTCTTTTGAAAACCCGTTCTTTTCCATTTGAGAAAGAAAACCAAAGCCGGCAGACCATTTAAGGTAACGCTCCATCGTTTCCGGTTTGGAAAAAGCAGCAGCCTCCATGGTTTCCGGTGAAATCTCTGCAAGTATCTCTTTGGGGAGCGAATCAAGCTTCTTTTTTATGACTTCCGCAATATAGATCTCCGTGACGGCATAGTCCGAAATGATGTCCCGGTCTGAAACACCGCATAGCTTAAGTATTTCTGCCGCTATGATCCCTGTCCGGTCCTTTCCCGCCGAGCAGAAAAATGCGCTGTTTCCATCGAGCATGCTTCCCGCTATGGTTTTTAGTATGAGTGCGATACGGTCTATGGAAGTCTCCGCCATTACGCAGTAGTCGATACTTAGGCTCGCCATAAACCTCTTTCCTGCTTCACCCTTTAAGTCCGCTCCTTCCTCCTCCCGGAAAAAATGACAGGAAATAAGCCTCAGATCATCCGGAGGGCTGACCGGCTCCTCCCAGGCTTCATAGCTGCTCCTTAAATCTATAAGTGTCCTGATATTTCTGTCCCTGAAAGCCTGCCATTCGCTTTCAGTAAGCCTTGAGGGACAGTCACACCTGTACAGGCGGTTCCATTTTGTTACCCTTCCGTCCCCGGTCTCATACCCTCCAAGATCCCTGAAATTATACAGGTTCGGAAGCTTTATCCTTCTTATCGGATTCATTTTATCTCCTTATTCTCCGCAAAGCACCACATCCTCTTAAACCCCTTTTCGGACAGGGACTTTGTCATAACGATGCCTCCGCACTGTCCGGAATACATAAACGATTCACACCTTGACAATAGATACAGGGCGTAAAAGTAATTTACCGTAGAATCCTCCAGAAAATCATCGTATTCCTTCCCGGTAGGATGTCGCTTCCTGTCAAGCTCACTTATCGTATTCACGCCCTCTTTGATGAAATCCGTGACGCTGTATCGTTCCTGCGGGATTATCCGTATCCTTCCCGGAAATGCATCCACCATTTTTTTAAGTATATCCCTGTCCTCTGTGGCAAGGAAGATGCCGTCATATTTATCCTCCCTCATCCACTCCCTTATCTTCGGCAGGGCAGCTTCCACCGTGACCGGTGCCGAGGCGCCGCTCATTCCGGATGCTATATAATCGGATCCCCTTAGAAGTATCCCAAGCATTCTCTTTCCGTCAAATACGCTGTCACCGTACTCCTTCATCTCACTTAGGAAGCCCGGATCCAGTGAGGATGAATTAAAATCATCCCCGGTACTGTAGCGGAGCATTTTCGTGAAAAGCAGCCCATAATAATTTGTAATGTAGACCGTATTGTTTTCATTGGAATCAGAAGGCGTCATCCTTACACAAAAGTATTTTTCTATAATGTGATCCGCATACCTGGAGCTTCCGCTCTGCAGGGTCACCTCTATACCGAAGCGTTTAAGGAAATTCCGGGTTCTTGCGTAAACCGTAAGTATACTGCCTATCCCCTCACTCCTCGCAACCAGGATCTCCGCGTATTTCACCTTATCCATACTGAGCTTTGTAAGCCACTGGTATACGAACACATGGTGAAAGAGCACCACCGGATCCATAGTGAAAAAGTCGCAGATAAAGGCAGAGGGATAAAAAGTATTGATAACCTTAAGGGTCTTTTTATCGTCCTTATCAGGCTCCCTATGATCTATGATGATTCTCTCTTCCCCGGGATAAAACCAGAGTATCCTTTCATCCTTCCAGAAAAGCTTTAGATCTGTGAACTTAAGGAGCACTCCGGTAAGAACCACCGTATATTCGCTGATCTCCTGAAACCAGACCCCGTCAAAGCCCTCAAATATATCAAAGCAGAGCCTGTCCCTTTCAGACTCATCATAAAAAAGATAGGGCGGATAAAGCGGATCCTGATGAAAGAGCGGCGAATCCGGATACTTATCCGAGCTCTCTGCGAGGCTCTGGTTTTCCCGGTAAAGAAGATCAAAATCCCCACCGTAAGGGTTTTTTACGTGAAAGCGCTTTTCCCCAAGGAGCACAGCGTCCAGTGCTTTATGAAAAAGCCCCGGCTTTAGATCCAGAGTCCTATGGTTCATCTCCCGGTCATATTCTCTTATAAGCAGCATATTAACCTCCATAAAGCGGAGCCCCGGTTCCGAAAGTGCCTGTTCTGAACAGTATAAAGATCAGTCCTTACAGGCTATCACGACATTGCCGGTATCAGCCTTCGGTACCTCTATAAGAAGCCCTGCCGCCTCGCACAGTATCTCAATCGATTCCATGCCGCAGGATAAGTGCCAGTAGGTACTCTCCGGCACGATCACATATCCTCCGTTCCTCACCTTCCCGGCAAGGCAGAAGAAAAGCTCCGAAATACCCTCATAATCCTCATTTTCGCGGTATGAAAGATCCATAAGAGCATAGCGGAATCCCTCGGGCGCTTTATTGATGCTGTCGGGGGAGGATACCGTTACCCCGGGAAGGGACGTGATCTCATTTGAAAGAACCAGCACGGATCCCACCGGATTTATACTTTTAAGGACCTCCTCCACGCTCTGAAGTTCCTTCGGCCTGTCATCCGGATCCGTACTCCTGCCTGTAAACAGCATGTCAAAGTACCTGCTCTCAGTCCGCTCCAGAAAATCACGGTCACGGTAGAGCTGCCCCTCATCCTCATTTGCAAGGTAGATGACCCCGGCGCTCGTATCTAAGTCAACCGTGCGGGCAAGGTGGTCTGCCACAGCCTTTCCGAGCCTGGCATTACAGTAGCTCTTCTGACGTGTGATCATCGAAAGAACCGGGGCCGAGATCACATCCATCTCCTTATCCGTGATGATGTGCTTTTTTAATCCCTTTGCAAGAGGTCTGAAGGGATCATTGATGTGGGCAAAAAAGGCATCGGGGTTAAGATAGGCGTCAAGGCAGAGATCCGTCTCGTGATGCCCCCATATCCTGTCCAGAAACTCCGCAGACATATCGCTTCCCATAGGACGGCAGTTTATTTCTATTAAGACCGGTCCGTCCTTATCTATCATAAACTCACTGTGGACATTTCCGTTCTCCACGCCGAGAGCATTAAGCACGTCAAAAGCATATTTTATAAGGGCGGTGCAGCCTGCCTCCGGACGGCTCAGGCTTTCCGTGTAGTTATAGACCATGCCCCCTCCCTCAACCTTTTTCTTGGAGTGCTTCCAGATAGCGGAGAACTTGTGCTTTCCCTTGAGTGAAACGGAATTCACAATATATTCCGTACCGCTTATCCTCTCCTGAAGGAGCATTCCCTCCTCTTCGCCGCCCATATAGTTTCCTACGGCAAAGACCTCGTCATATGCGGCTTTGAGCTCCTCCTCGCTTTCACAGATCCTTACATCCACGGAGCTTGCTCCACGGTAGGGCTTCAATACGCAGCCCTTAAATCCCTGCTCCCGGTAAAAGCCTATGGTCTCATCAAGATTATGGACTATCTTTCCCCGAATTCCCCTGATACCGTGCTTTGTCAAAGCCTCATGCATTAGAAATTTATTTGTAAGTACCGGGATTCTGTCCACGGGATTCCCCGGCAGAGCGAGATCCTCTGAAAGCCTTGCCGCAAGCTCTATTCCGAGATCCGCTCCCGGGATAACAAACCTTGGCTTAAGAGTAAGCACCTTTTTCAGGGTATCCTCATACTCCTCTTCCTCCGGGAAAAAGTCCGCTCTTCCGTTATATTCGTGTTCTATTGGCCTTCGTACCTCTTCCATCAGGTCAAATATCTCTTTACTCCGTCTGGACCAGAGTCCCACGGGATGAAAGCCCCTTTTCTCTATATCTCCCAGGAAATTGACCCCAGTTGAAAAGGGATCAACGATAATGATGTTTTCCATATGTTAAACGCTCCTTATACCTGTCTTCCCCTCTTCCTTTTCCTTAAGCGCTTTAACAAGCGCCTCCGGAATCTCATCCGGGTACTTTTTCTGTAATGAGGAGAAGCCTTCAAGAAGCTCCTCCATGGAAGCATATCCCCCTGTGACCGCATCATTAAATGTAAAGGGCTCCCTTCCGGGAAGACGGACATCATACTTAATTATACTCTTCATTGAGGGCTCTGAAGCGATCCTCGAAAGAGTATCCTCCTTTACGTCGGGCATCTTGAACTGGCAGGAAAAGCTTAAGTTCTTCGTATCATTATAGTCAACAGCCGTCCCCACAGCCTCGTCCATATAGACATCATAGGGAAGCCTTCCCTGTGAAGCGGTTATAAGGGTGGTGAGACCTGACCAGCGGTTATTTATCTCAAGGATATACCACTTATCAGAAACAAGGACGAGGTCCACCTCCATTATGCCCGAAAACCCCATAAGCTCCGCGAGACGCTTAAGCTCCGAACGCACCTCCCCGATATGAAGCTTTGGATCAAGGATGGGACCGTACTTAATGGTGGTCTTCCCCAGAGGGTCATTCAGCTGACCCGGCACCGTATTGAATATCCTGAAGGGCGGCGAAACAAAATAATTTCCCCTGTCTCCGTGCACCTCGGCGCCGTACTCCTCTCCCTCCAGAAACTCCTCCAGTATCACATCCTCCGTAAGTCGGTCAGATAAGAGATAAGCTTTTGCCTCCTCATAATCCTTTGCAATATATATACCCATCGAAGAAGATCCCGTGGTACTCTTTATAACGACAGGCATCTTCATATTCTCTGTCTCCCAGAGGATATATTCCTGATAGACGTTTCCTGTGCAGGCTTCTCCCAGCTTATCCGTCTTAAACAGCTCATAGTGGAGATACAAAGCATCCGGTATGCGAAATCCGGCGTTTTTAAGGATCTGATGGGTCCTCCATTTATCAAAGCAGTTCATTGCCGTATCGGTTGAGTAGCAGAAGGTATCTATACCCTTTTTCCTTAAACCCTCCGCGATAGCTGCATCCCGGATTCCGTTCCAGTCGTATCCGCTTACCGGTCCCGGCATGGCTACTGCGATATCCGGCTTTAGCTCCTCCACTGCCTGCAGGAATTCGGGGAGCTTTGCCTCCATCGGAAGTATCTTCAATGAGATGTTTTCCGGCTTCTCCGACAGCTCACCGTCGGTAATATCCAGAAAGTATCTCCCGTTAAGCTGCAGCACCAGTGTTATATCATAGTCCGGATGGCGCTTTGCCATCTCGTCCCACTGCCTTGACCATTTTGGGAAAACCGTACAGTTACTGCTCTTATCCCGGTGCTTACTGTTACTTGAATAAAAAACAACGCGTTTCATCTTACTATACTTCAGTTCCTTTCCTTTTACGTATCTTTTCTGAGCCCTTCCTGCTCCGGACCATATCTTCTCAGAGCCCCTCCTGCGCCGGGGGCTACAGTTCACCAGTTTACGGATCCTGTAAGTGAATCAATAAGCGGCAGGAAATTAGCCTTTGCGTCATCAATGCTGGCCTTTATGATGGCGGGATCCGCACCCCTCCCGAATACCGGGGCAAGTGCCACCTTAAGCTTTGAAAAGATGCATATCTGTTCCTCTATCCTGTCCCTCTCTTCCTTTGGAGTGTCCGCAAAATAGCTGTCGATGAGCCTCCGCCAGGTTTTCTTAATAAGCTGTGCCGGCATCTTCGTATGTCCCTCCGCATACTCCGGGCTAAGCTTCACCAGATTCACCTGCGTGGCTGCCGTTGCAAGGAAATCAAAGATCGGATGCCCGATGCTCAAGTCTCCCATATCGATAAGCATGAGCTCCCCGTCTTTTACCATGACATTATTCGGATGATAATCCCCGTGTATCAGGGTATCCCTGTCCGGAACAGAGGCCACAAGGCCGTGGAGCTTTTTTATCTCATCCTCTGTGTAGTACTCACTGCAGCTGTCTATCCAGCTGTGGTACAAGTCCTTTATATACGGAAAATACTCCGGATCTCCCTTTGTTTCGTGGATCTTCTTATAAAGCTCTATGTAGAGCTCCGTATAATGATCATATTCGTCCGGCTTTTGTTTCAGGGTTATGGAAAGCGGCACCGCATCAATAAGCTCGAACAGGATCCCGTAGCAGTCATCGACCTTTACGACCGTATACGAAATGGCAGTCTGGATACCGGAAAGAAGCGCCTGCTGTGCAAGATCCCTTTCCCTTTCGATGTCACTAAGAGGTGTGGAAGCATTAAATACCTTTATCACATTTTCCCGGTCTACCCGGTAAACCGTGCCGTTTGCACCCTGGCCGATTAATTCAAAGCCCTCCATCGTAAACTGCTTTAATGCCTTATGAACATCAAAAAGCCGGAGGAATCCGACATCTCCTAGGATATCGTAGACCTCAACGGATACATTTTCTATCCGGATCTTATTCTTTTCACCCTTTGCCATATTTAAGAGTACGCGAAGGCCTGCACTGGAAATATATTTAAGCTCATTAAAATCAAATATGAGCTGCTCCTGCCTGTTCTCCTGCCGGAGCTTTATAAGCGCTTCTTCCGTGTCCTTTGCGTTATCCCTGCTTATCCTGCCTTCAAAGCTTATTATAAGCTCCTTTTCCCCTGCTTCCTTTAATCTTACTCCGTCCATTAATTATTCTCCTTTTTCTGAGGGTCTAAAATGTCATTCTGAGCGAAGCGGATGTAGTCAATGTCATTCTGAGCGAAGCGAAGAATCTTTTAAAACGTTTGGAAAGATCCTTCGCTTGCGCTCAGGATGACATGGTTTTGCGCTCAGGTTCACAAGGCTTTGCGCTCAGGATGATTAAATACTGTATAGGCTGTAGTATGCGCCCTTCCTTGACAAAAGCTCTTCGTGGCTTCCGCATTCCAGTATCCTTCCGTGGTCAAGTACAATGATAAGGTCGCTGTTCTTTATGGTGGAAAGGCGGTGTGCTATCACAAAGGAAGTCCTGCCCTTCATGAGATTATCCATTCCCTCCTGTATGAGCTTCTCCGTTCCCGGATCCACGGAGCTCGTGGCTTCGTCAAGGATAAGTATCGGAGCGTTGGCGGCAACCGCTCTTGCTATATTTAATAGCTGTCTCTGTCCTTCCGCCAGATTCTCCGCATCCCGGCATAGAACTGTATCATACCCGTCCGGCAGACGGCTTATAAAATCGTCTGCCCTGGCCTTTTCTGCGGCCTCCATACATTCCTTATCCGTAAGGAGCGGATTACCGTAGCGGATATTGTCAAGGATAGTGCCGGTAAAAAGGTGTGTGTCCTGCAAAACGATACCTATAAGGCGCCTTAAGTCCTCCTTCCGGTATTCCCTTATATCCGTTCCGTCTAAAAGAATCCTGCCGCTGTCCAGATCGTAAAAGCGGTTCAGGAGATTTGTGATGGTAGTCTTTCCGGAGCCTGTCGAACCCACTATGGCTATCTTCTGCCCGCTCTCCGCCGTGATATTAATGTCATAGAGGATCTGTGTCCCCGGCACATAGGAAAAGTTCACATTTTGAAGCTCCACCCTTCCCCTTATGTCCTTTGGAAGAATGGTCTTTTTGCCGCTGTCCTCTTCACATTCTGTATCTATCATCCCGAAGATACGCTTTGCCCCTGCAAGAGCAGTTACACAGGAATAAATCTGCCCTGATGCAAGAACCACAGGCACATTCATGGTCTTTGAAAGAGAGAGGAAGGCTATGGTCTTTCCTATGGTCATATTTCCCCAGCCGTTTATCACAAAGATACTGCAGAGTACCGCAAAAAGGAAGTAAAAAACTATATTTCCGGCCTGCATATTTACAGCGGAGACTATACCTGTGTATTTCGAAGCCTGATAAGCGCTTTTCCTTAAAGCCTCATTTTTTTCCCTGAATTCTTTTAAGCACTTTTCCTCCCGGTGAAATACCTTTACAACCTTCTGTCCGCTGAATATCTCTTCCACATATCCATTAAGAACAGCCAGATTCTCCTGCTGCTCGGAGTATGAGCTCCTTGCCGAGCCTACGATCTTCATGCTGACCCCCATAACAAGTCCGACCATCAGGACTGAAAGGAGCGCTAAGGGGATATTGAGGTACAGAAGCGCAGCGAGGATAGCTAAAACCGTGATGATCGCGGAAATGATATTCGGTATCCCCTGACTTATCATCTGTCGTATGGCATCCGTATCATTGGTATATACGGACATTATCTCACCTTTTGAATGGGTATCAAAGTACTTCGCAGGGAAACGCTCCATTTTATCAAATATATCTTTTCTGAGGTCATACATTGTGCCGTGTGTCATCCGGGCGACTGACCTTGCCTGGATAAACTGCGAAAGAACACCGGACAGAAATATAAAGATAAGGACTGTCAGCGCCTTAAGAAGAGCCGCAAAGCCCGAAGCCTTATCCTCCATGCCTATCAGGGGAGTGATGTACCTGTCCACGAGCAGGGAAAGATAGGCGTATGCAGCTACTGAGGTCAGGGCGGATACCACAACGCATATGACCGTTACACCGAAAAAGAAGCTGTATCTCTTAGTGATGTATTTAAGGAGACGTATCAAACTGTCTTTCATGACGCCTCCTTTCCTTCTGCGGCTATGCAGAGCTCCCGGTAGACCTCACAGTCCCTTATCAGATTTTCGTGTGTATCAAAGCCACAGACCCTTCCCTTACTTAAAACAAGGATCCGGTCTGCTTCCCTGACAGAGCCCACTCTCTGGGTGATGATAAGCTTTGTCATATCCGGCAGATCTTCCTTAAGGGAGAGACGTATCCTTGCTTCCGTAGTGGTATCAAGGGCTGAAAGAGCATCATCAAGTATAAGTATCTTCGGCTTTTTAATAAGAGCCCGGGCGAGGCAGAGACGCTGCCTCTGTCCACCGGAAAGATTTGCTCCCCCCTGAGCGATATAATAGTCCAATCCGCCTTCCTTTTCCTTTATAAAGCCCTCCGCTAAGGCAAAGCGGCAGGCTTCCTCACATTCCTTTATGGTTGCGTCGCTCTTTCCCCACCTTAAGTTTTCCGTAATGGTTCCGGAAAAAAGAAGGTTTTTCTGAAGGACTACGGCAATATTCTTTGTAAGGGTATCTTCATCATATTCCCTTACATCTCTTTTTCCCACCTTGATCTGTCCTTCTTTTGCGTCATAGAGCCTTGATATAAGGTTTACCAGTGAGGTCTTTGACGAACCGGTGGCGCCCACTATCCCTATCATTTCACCGCTCTTAATACTTAAAGATATGTCCTCCAGTACGTTCTCTCCGTTTCCTTCACCGTAACGGAAGGAAACCTTTGAAAACATAACCGACCCATCCTCCATTTCAGGAGACTCACCCCCGGGGAAGATGACGGAGGGCTCTTCGGAAAAGACCTCCTTAACTCTTTTTACGGAGGCAAAGCTCGAGGACAGCTGTACAAAAGAAAGGACCAGCATTGCCATATAGGTCATTATCTGAAAGGCATAGGTTATGAAGCCTGTCAGATCGCCTACGGACATTTCACCGACACTTATATACTTCGCCCCTATCCAGGCGATCCCGATAAAACAGAATTCAAGGGACAGCATCATTATGGGATTATTAAAGGCAAGAAGTCTCTCAACCCTTATAAATCCTTTTTTTACAGCAGCTGCCTTCGAATCAAAGCTTTCGGACCCGGCTTTTTCCATCGCAAAGGACTTGACCACCCTTATACCGGTTACGTTTTCCTGGATATGCTCATTTAGTGCGTCATATTCCTCATAAACCTCCCGGTACATGACAATGCTATTTATGATAATTACGGATAGAAAGATCCCGATTATAAGAACGCCCGCTATAAGTACAAGGCTCAGCCTCCTATTCAGCTGTACGGTGAGGATAAGAGAATAGACCACCGCTACGGGAGTCTTAAAAAACTGGGTTAGAACAGTCTGTGCTGCTGTCTGTATATTACTGATATCCGTGGTCTGTCGGACGACGAGACCCGACACCCCGTATTTATCGAGATTTGAGAAGGAAAAGCTCTGAACCTTCCTAAAAAAGCCCTCCCTCAGATTGGCAGCAAGTCCGCTCGACGCTTTGGCTGAAAGGACATAGCCTATAAGAGCCGTGATAAGGGCAGACAGCGCAAATACCAGCATATAGCCGCCCCAGCGGAGTACCTCACCCATATCACTCTTCTCAATGCCATAGTCCACGATACGGGTTGTCATAAGCGGGATCATGGTTTCCATCAGGCCGCTTATTATCATAAATACCGGTGCAAGCAGAAACACACTTTTATACTGCTTTACCTGTCGCAGGATCGAATTCCGCAATGTCGATCCCCCTCCTCTCCAACACTGTTTTTAAGGTGCTTCCAAATTCCCTGTTTCCTCCGGGAGACTGTCCGAAAACGCTTTGCCCAAGATGTGCGTCACCGGTTTGTGGGGGAACCGACCGGATTTGGGGAGCGTAGCGAGCTACGTGACCCAAATTCGTGTCGGATTCACCCGCAAAGTGGGGGCGTGCAGATTGGGTGAATTGGTTTTCGGACAGGCTCCCGGCCTCATGAATAAAGAAAAAGATCCTGTCTCCCACCACCATACTGTACACCATAAGAGGGAAAAGAAGTGCTGCCGCCATCGGTGCCTTTATCCGTCCTGCATATGTGTCTCCCGCCAGGCCCTTTCCCAGATGGCTTATCATAATCGTATCCTGTCCGGCAAGAGGGACTATCCTCTTCATACGTTCCTCCCGGCTCCCGGCAAAAAGTACCTTCCTCCATTCATTATACTGAAAAGATACTTCATCCTGCGTATTCTGTGCCATACACTGCTCCCCGATAAGCCTTAAGAGCTCACTGTCATCTGCACTCTTCAGTTCCTTACTGCCAATGAATACCCTCATATTGGCAAGGCTTGCGTTCTGGAAGCTGTTTGGAATATTAAAAAGCTTTCTCGCATTAACAGGGATCCTTGCGGAAACTGTCCTGTCATCATCCGGATACAGTATGGAAAGCGCCTTAAGGCAGAGAAGGGTCAGCACAGTCTGTACAGAGGCATCAAGATCCTTGCACAGGGTCTTAAATGCCGTATACGAAGCCCGGAAAAGAGAAGTATCACTGATCCCACGGGTTTCTTTATCGGGAAGGGTAAGGATATTCTTCCCGGGATCAAAAGCGCCCTTATATTTCTCGGAGACACTCCTTTGTGTCTCCAGAGGATCCCTGTCATAGTCCGCTTCTCCGGCCCCCTTAAATATCCCCTCTTTCTCCCCGAAATACCGGTCTAAAAGGGTTCTCGTAAAAGTGAATATCCCTGCGCCGTCGGTAAGTGAGTGTGTCACATAGACCCCGATAAAATTATCCTTACAGCAGACTGCTGCGGAATGACCGTTATTCTCTGCGGTATTTATCTCGTAAGGTTCCTCTCTTAAAAGCGGAAGGGGCGAATCATTTTCACTTAAGGATAGAAAGATCCCCTCATCCTCAGTAACCGTATACCTCATATACGGGCAGTCTGAAAGTGAAAGGAGCAGTGCCTTTTTTAACCTCTCCCTGTCCACCGGTTCTTCCAGAAAGATACGTATGAAAGGATTTGTATCAGCCCTGTGCAGGACCGATCGCTTTAGCCCGAGTAATGAACCTGAAAACAGTCTTTTTTTCATGGATTATATTTAGCTCCTTTAAGGCAATATGATCCCTAAATTGTTCTGCTCAATGTTTACTTCTGTCTTTAACGGGGTGATGCCCTCGGATAACAGCTCTTCTTTGAAAGCGGAAACAAGATCCGCATCCTCATACTTATGGGCGATCTCCGCCATAAATCTACCCTTTGGGGCGGTGATCACAAGTCCGTTCGTATTGTTGACACCGGCAACGGTATACTCTTCAACATACTCTTCGATCCCCGGAATATCGTATCTCCCAACATAGCTTACAAGAGCTGACGGAGTCATATCCGCGATGAGCGAGTGCTTCAGATAGTACTCTGCTTTTTCATCAATACCGGACAGCTTCTCCATTTCAATAAGGGTATCTCTTTCCTTCTTTAAGAGCTCGTTTGTTGCCCCGGGATCCCGCTGCAATTTCAGCATTTCCCTTCCTTTCCGGCAAAGGGCAGCGTTGTCCTGCCCTGCATCATCCTTGGATATCACGAAGTGAAGGAACTTTGTTATAAGTGACATGCTTTCCGAAAACCCGTACTCCGGACTTACATCACAGGTGATTCCCATATCCGTATATTCCGGCACCTCCGGAAGGCAGCGTATAAGAGCACGGTAGTAAACAAGTGCAAACCACACAGAGGGAGACGCATTAAGTTCCCGTATCCTCTTCATTACCCTGTCTTCATCAAGGGTAAATACACTGAAGTAATATCCAGCTTTTTTCCCTTTTTCATCTTTATTCAGTTCTTCCCCGAGGCGGCTCATCTGATATGGCTTTACTTCATCCGGAAAGCCCTTCCATACCTTAGGGATCTCAGGAAGCTTTTCCAGGGGCTGTAAAAGCTCCTCCCCCGGCTCCGGGGGGAGATCCGGTCTTCTGACTCCCTCCCACTTCGGGTCCACTCCGTATTTATCCCATACGTACTGATAGAGTACGGAAAAGCACCAGTTAAATAAGCCCCTTCCCCCGCCAAGATTATGGGCTATGGCAAGACAGATATCATTTCCCTTATAATCTCCGCATATCAAATGTCCGTTCAGTTCTTCCGACCCGAAGGCGGGCATCGGTGAAACCGTCTCAAATACCGGCACTTTTAAGGGGTTTTCTTCCAGAACATAGGTACCGTCTTTGACAGCTATCTTTTTTGCAAGATATGGATAGCGCTTCATGGTCTTCTGCACGGCAGAATTTAGCACATCACCGTCCACAGCCTCCTTCATACGGAACCTGTAGCGCATGGTGAGCGCTCCGAAATACTTCATCGTATATAATAGTCTGGTATTGTAATCTATCATTGCTTTCTTCCGTTTTTTTGTGATATCCTGCAGGGCAAACCGCGCCCGACGACTTATTATAGCATATTACATTCCCGGATAAAGATGCTTTATGATGTCATTCTGAGACTTTAGATAAACTCCCGGAACGTCTGGAGCTTTTATCATGCTATTCCTGCGTACTCATAGCCGGCTTCCGTAATTGCGGCTTTGATAAGCTCCTCATCCACGTCTCCGGTATTTGTGATGGTTACCAGATTCTCCTCATGGGAAGCTACAGCCGATCCGACTCCTTCTATAGCCTCGACAGCTTTCTTTACACGAGCCTCACAATGAGGGCACATCATTCCGTTTACTTTGATCTTCATTTCACTTTTCTCCTTTTCTTTTGCAATATTTTTTATTTTATCATTATCAGCCTCAGCATCGGCCGGGCGGATGATCCTGTGATTGACCGGGGCTCTTGGCGGTTTATCCCTGCTTCCGTCATATACCTTTATCCAGTTTAATCTAAGTGCGTTTGATACCACACAGAAACTTGAAAGCCCCATAGCGGCTGCTCCGAACATCGGATTAAGTGTCCAGCCAAAGGCAGCGGCGTAACATCCTGCAGCAAGGGGAATGCCGATCACGTTATAGAAAAATGCCCAGAACAGATTTTCATATATATTTCTGATCGTTGCCCTTGAGATCCTGACAGCGGCAGCCACGTCGCGGATACTGTTTTTCATAAGAACAATATCCGCTGCATCAATAGCAATGTCTGTCCCTGCTCCGATAGCGACCCCGACATCTGCTGCGGTAAGGGCAGGAGCATCATTTATTCCGTCTCCGACCATAGCAACCCTCCCCTCTTTCATAAGCCTTCTTATTACGGCCTCTTTTCCATCGGGAAGTACCCCTGCTATAACCTCGTCTACTCCTGCCTGCTCTGCTATTGTCCCCGCCGTGATCTCATTATCACCGGTCAGCATCACCACATGGATACCCATTTTCTTAAGCTCGCTGACTCCCTTAGACGTATCATCCTTTATGGTATCGGCAACCGCGATTATTCCGACCAGTCTGTTATCTTTTGTAAAGAGAACCGGCGTCTTTCCCTTTTTTGACAGCTCTGAAAGGCATTCAGATGCTGTTTTTTTGCTTTCTTCCGCTTTGTTTTCAGCATCCCCTCCTATGATTGATGTGCTTAAAGCATCGCGGCTTTCCGGCATACCCGTTATAAACCTGTCCTTGCCGCCTGCTATTAAAGCTCCGTCGAGCTTCGCCCTTAATCCGTTTCCTGACAGGACTTCAAACTGCGTAGTCTCCCGGAGCCTGATACCAAGCTCCTTTGCATGCTCTACGATCGCGCTTGATATAGGATGCTCACTTTTCGATTCAAGGGCATAAGCGACTGTCATCAGCTCTTTTTCATCAAAACCGTCTGCCGGAATAAGATCCGTAACACGCATGACCCCTGTGGTTATCGTCCCTGTCTTATCCAGGGCGACTATCCTGGTTTTCCCCATAAGCTCCTGTACTGCCGCAGTCTTAAACAATATCCCGTTTTTTGCCCCTACGCCGTTTCCAACCATTATCGCCACGGGAGTTGCAAGCCCCAAAGCACAGGGACAGCTTATAACCAATACCGATACCGCCCGGGCAATCGCATATCCGGTGGTCTGCCCCGAAAGCAGCCACGCTATAAATGTAACAAGCGAAATCCCCAATACTGCCGGCACAAACACGGCTGAAACCCTGTCAGCGATCTTGGCGATCGGCGCCTTGGTTGCTGCGGCATCACTCACCATCCGTATGATCCCTGAAAGAGTGGTATCCTCCCCGACCCTCAAAGCTTCGCACACCATATACCCTGAAGTATTGATGGTTGCTGAAAAAACCCTGTCACCTGTCTGTTTTTCCACAGGAACGCTTTCCCCGGTCAGTGCGGACTCATTAACAGCGCTTTCGCCCTCTTTTACAATACCGTCTACCGGTATGCTGTCCCCGGGCCTTACCACGAATCTGTCTCCAACCTTAACCTCATCTATGCCGACGGTTCTCTCTTTACCGCCTTCCAGGATAACGGCAGTCTTCGGTGCGAGCTTCATCAGAGATTTCAGGGCATCCGTGGTTTTTCCCTTTGATCTTGCTTCCAGGGTCTTTCCGACCGTGATAAGGGTAAGGATCATTGCGGCGGATTCAAAGTAGAACTGATCCATATAGTAGAGGACCTGAGCTGTATTTCCTTCCATTACAGCTCCTGTCATTTCAAAAAGAGCATATACGCTGTATGAGAAGGATGCTGTCGCTCCGAGGGCTACCAGGGTATCCATATTCGGGGATCCGTGAATAAGACCTTTGAAGCCGCTTATAAAAAATTTCTGGTTTATCACCATGACAGCTCCGGCTATCAATAGCTCATATAACCCCATTGCCACATGGTTACCGTCAAGAAACGGCGGCAATGGCCAGTTAAAAAGCATATGCCCCATTGAAACATACATAAGCGGGATCAGCAGGATTACCGAAGCGGCAAGCCTTTTTTTAAGCACCGGTGTTTCTGTATCCTTCAGCGAATCCTCATAGCTTCCCAAAGAGGAGCCTCCTTTATCCGGCTTTTTTTTGACCGCACCATAGCCGGCCGCCTCCACGGCCCTGATTATTTCCTCCGCTGATGCGTTTCCCTCAACACCCATTGTGTTCGTTAGAAGGCTCACAGCGCAGCTTTCCACACCATCTACAGCGTTTACGGCCTTTTCGACCCTGGCCTGGCATGCGGCGCAGCTCATTCCCGTTACCTTATATTGCTCCATTTCCTTTCGATAAAGCTCCTTCCTCTTTTCAATATCCTTCTTCTAAAGCCCTTATTTCATAAGCTTCTTAAGCGTAACCACAAGCTCGTCAATGATCTCATCATTGCCCTCTCTGATATTGTCAGCCACACAGGTTCTCATATGATTGGAAAGCAGAACCTTATTAAAGCTGTTAAGTGCGCTTGTAATGGCAGACACCTGTATCAGTATATCTGTGCAGTATGCATTGCTTTCAAGCATTCCCTCAACTCCACGCACCTGGCCCTCTATCCTTTTCAGCCTGTTCATAAGGTCTTTTTTTTCTTTATCTCCTCTTTCCTTATGCTTTCCGGAGCAATGTGGACAGCTCCCGTTCATTTCTTCCGTATTATTTTCGTTCAAAGACATATTTCCCTCCAATATAAATACCCCACCGGGGTATATCGGCTTTAACCAATATATACCCCGGAGGGGTATCTGTCAAATCCTTAAGGCCAAAAGTACTGAAAAAGGGCGTATGGCATTTCAAGAGAAATGGATCTTTCTCCCCTTTGATATACTGTTACTGCGATTATGTTTGATCTCAGTATTTACCGGATTATTCTGTTTCGGGTTCTTTCCTTCTTTTACGAGAAGTGTATCGAGAGAGGTGTGTTTTACATAAACAGATTTACTCCGCGCCCTTCCGGGGGCTTGTTTTACCGTATTCTCTGCAGGGTTAAGCGGCTGCCCGGTCTTTTCAAGATAAGCTTTCTCGACCAGGGCACTGATGGCGGCAAATCTGTCCTTTCTTGTCTTTTCTGCATTACGGGCCATTTTCTCCGCTCTCGTCGATCTTGCTGTCCCGAAGAATCCTTTGTATTTATCCAGGGGCTTAAGATCCATCGTTATATCGGAAACATTGACAAACAGCTTTCCGTCCTTATCCTTCTGGATATTTGCGATCGAAAGCTGATGCCTGCCGCTTGTTGCAAGCATAGCGATATCAGCCTTCAGTTCATCATTATCCGAAGGTGTGATACCGTACTTATCCTTAAGGACATCCCTTATCGGCTTCCCGTCACAGTATATACAATCGGGCAGACCCGCTATTCCCATTTCTTTATATGTTTTATCGCTAAAAACATCCCGGTCCATAAGCGGCTCTAATTCCTGCCAATAGTACCTGAGACCGGCAGAAATATCGTTCTTATCAAGTCCATTCTTCCGGTGTCTGTAGAGCTGCATTATGTCTTCGGGTTTATAGATATCACTCCCTTCATATTTTGTTTTTATACCGATCCTGATCTCATCCGCTTTACACCTGCAGTCCAGCATTTCATTCGTAAGAGGATTCATTTTGAATATCCCGCTTTTAGCTATCTGACCGAACAATGATCTGTTTCCTGCCTGTACTGCAAGCTTCTTTATACTCATTTTCTCCCAGAGAGGATCATTATCCGACAATATCCTTATATGCCCGCCTGATATATCATCACCCAACCTGGACTTTGCGGATTTATCAGTCAGGTCTCCCTCACGAAGTATGTTTACTGCGATCTTACTCTGCAGCCTCTCTACTCTTTTCCAGGCTGCCTCAATTTCGTCTTCCTTTATGAGTCCTTTCATGGATTCCGCAAAGGAGTTCTTCTGCATTGACATTATCCGGTCGGCAGTAGATCTCCGCATCACCAGCATATTGTCGGGCCCTGCCATATAGCGTCTCCCCAGATCTATCCCTTCAGGATCCATATTTCCAAAGGACATATCATTGTCTATCCCGACTATGCCATTGATCTTTTTACCTGCTTCATCATAGCGCACCATAATGTTCAGATCATGTCTGTCCGTTCCGCCGCAGATATAATCAAGTGCCTGTATATCAGATGCCTGCCGGATCACCTCGGCCTCATTAAAATCTATCTCATTCTGCATCCCGTTTTTTGATATTCTGCTTTTGAACTTATTCGTGTCCACAGCATTGGCATCCTCCATGAAGACACCATTAACAGTCTTTCCGTTGATCTCTGCGGTTGAAGTCGTGGCATAGGCGATGATATTACTCATGCCAAGCATATCAGCGGTACGTGATACGGCTACATTTCTTTTTTCAATATTCGCGCCTGTGTGCATATCGCCAAGAGTCTTATTTAATGCCGGCCCCTTCATATTTTCAACTGCATCAGTCAGGAAGTCGCTAAACGCCCTGAGAAAGTTCTCCTGCTGCATCGTGTTATTTGCAATGTCTTCAGGCACTCCGGCTTTTTTGAAAAAATCCTTTACTGCGGTCTCAGCATCCGTTAATAGTTTCTGCTTTGTGGCGTTTTTTGGTCTGTAGGAAACATATTTAAAGACAGTATCTCCAAGTGTACTAGTTCCGACTGCCTCAGCAAAAGCCTCTCTTCCCTGCTCGGTATCCAGAGCCGATAAGAGATCCTTTAGATCTGCAGGATAATCATCGTCCTCCGGCACATAATCGTGTAAATATCTGCTGATCTGGTCCGGCTGGTTTTCCACAGTGAAATAACCCTTCCGTCCATCAAGTTCGGCAGGTATCCTGGCACTCAATTCGGTACCGACTATCTTGGCTGTATTGAGGTTCTGTGCCTTAGTGCGCTGCAATCTCTTTTCGGGGTCAAATACATCTTCCAGAGTATATCCAAGCCCCGGATTATAATTAAAAAGAGCTTCGCTGCCGTCTTTTAAGAGCCCGGTGATCTCGGACATGAGCTCATTTCCGGGGTGAAGCGAATTATATTCATCGCAGATCGAAAGTACTCTGGCAAAGGACTGCCGCAGTACATCCAAAGTAGTGGCATCCGTGACAGGCTGACCCGTTTCTCTTTCCTGAGAGTACATTTCCTCAAGCATCTGGCTTAAGGAAGCTATCTCCACGTAGTGGTCAGACGCGCTCCGCACCTCTTCGCCATTTATTATCTCTGTGCGTGTTTCGCTCAAAGCAAGCTGTTTAACAAGTTCAAATAATCTCTTCATAAGCCTTCACCATTAGCTCAATATTTTCTATCCTGATTATATATACAGTTCAAAATTAAAAAAGAGCCTGTCATAGGTAAAAATAGATTCCTTAAGGACATTAAGAAGGCCCGGGAATTTTGAAGAACCCGGTGCAAAGGAAGAAGATATACCGAAGCTCGTGGAAGCGCAAAATCAATAAGTTTTACCTAATATTTAAGGGATATTTAATGAAGTGAACACATTTTTTCATAGGTTGTTTCCTGTCACGCCTCGAACTTATAGCCCATACCACGGATATTACATAGCCGTAATCTGTTGTGATCAGCCTTGAAACTCCTTGATTTATCTGAGTGTTCCATCATGATCTGACTTAATCTTCCTTAAGTGGTTTTATTGCTCCTTAAAACCTGCGGTAGTTTTTGTGGTAGTATGGAATATCGTTTTGATTATGGTAGTTTCGCTTTTTATCGAACGATTCTTGAATTTTATCGACCATTTATCGCTCATGATTGAAATATATCGCTCATTTATCGCTCATGATCGAAATATTTCACTCAAACCGCCAAAATATCGCTCGTTATCAAACAATCCTTGCTAAT
>CADCQV010000174.1 GCA_902803625.1 uncultured Lachnospiraceae bacterium | reverse complement strand
GATGATACACCGGATATAGTTCCTGGACTCAGCTATTATGTGCGAAAAGATGGGCATGTAACTGGGAATGTATATGAATCAGCTGGCTGGCGGTTCCTTTTTGATCATTTAAAAAATCTGAGCGACGAACAGATAGAAACTGCTGTCACGCGCTGGATAGAAGACTCCGTGAAATTTGGAGTCAGCTGTGTATTTGACGCAGGATATCCTGAACATGATGAAATACATGAGCGTGTTTACCGGTACCTGCGTGACCTGGACAGACAGGGTAAGCTTCCGGTTTATGTAGACGGATGCTATACGCTCACAAGACCCGAGAAGATGAAAGAAGCGGTGGAAGAGGCGAAGCGTTATCAGCGTGAGTTTAATACGGAACATTTAAAGGTGCATACGTTAAAAATCTTTATGGACGGTACTCTGAAGATCCAGACTGCGGCACTGATCACTCCGTATGAAGATACAGGCGCAGTGGGAACCACAACCTTTGACAAGGAGGGCATCGCAGAGCTCTTAAAGCTTCTTAATGAGGCAGGGCTTGATCTGCACCTTCATACCGTTGGAGAACGAGCATCTCACATTGTACTGGATGGAGTGGAGATGGCCAGAAAAGAGCTGGGTGATGATTTCCATGTAAGGGTTACCTGCGCCCACCTGAAGATACAGGATGATGCTGATATCGACCGCTTTGCCGAGCTTGGAGTTTTCGCTGATTATACGCCATGGTGGCATGCAGGGAATATGGGCGGGGAGCCCATAAATGCATGGCGTGAACTCCTTGGCGAGAAACGGGCACTTTCTATGTACCGCTGCAAATCACTTTGGGATAGTGGAGCGACAGTTACCTTCTCCAGCGATGAGGTTTTTTTCGGCGATAACTGGAGCCCTTATCTTGGTATGGAAGTCGGAATGACACGCTGGATTACAGATAAAACAAAAGCTTTGGAACACAGCAGAACCGTAGGAGCATATCCTCCTATAAGTGAGCAGATGAGCATTGAAGAGATGCTGCTTGGATATACCATCAATGGAGCAAAACAGCTTGGCATAGAAGATACCAAGGGCTCTATCGAAGCAGGTAAAGATGCGGATTACCTTGTCTTTGATACAGATCTTCTTACAGCAGATCATGACGGATTCAGCAACTTGGGTCCAAGTGAGGTATATTTCACTGGTAAGAAGATGAAATAAATATCACATTTGATAATGGTGCAAGGGGCAGCCTGACAATGAGGGCTGTCCTTTTTATGTGTGCAAAATTACGGATCTGATTTTTTTGTCAGTCCTTCCTATGGGCTCACAGGCATTCAGGTCGCCATGACTAGAAGGCATGTAAAGATGGATCCGACTTATGAGTTGTTTAAGGATATTCCAGCTGCTATGCCCGAGGAGTGCGTCAGCCTTAAGGAAGCACTTCAGGCACATACCATTCATCCGGCATATCAGGCGCATCTGGAAGATATCACCGGTTCCATCGAGGTAGGAAAGTCCGCAGAGCTGGTAGTTTTAGACAGCGACATCGAAAACATTCAGGTAGAACAGATTCAGGATGTCAAAGTCCTCGAAACCGTATTTAAGGGGAAAACGGTGTTTAAGACAAGCGAAAAGTATATTGAAATGGTCAAGGGCATAGCCAAAGAGTATAATAGAAAAATGGAGGAACAACATGGAGCAAATACGATATGTAGAGGTGTGAAAATGAAGAAACTCTTTACTGTTGATGACTTTATGGTTGCTGCCATCTCGGCACTGGGTTACGGATTTGGAGAAGCGATAGCGAGAATTTCAGGATGGCCGGAGCTTATGTGCGTGGCGGCATCCTTTGCGCTCGGTATTGCTTCGGAGGAGATCATCAGCAAGATAGTTTTCAGTAAGGCTATACAGAAAAGCAAGGCAAAACGGGTCTCCACCTATGTTACGATAGTGCTTGTTTTTCTGGCGGGGCAGTTTGTTTCGACTCGGTGGATGGGCGTATCTCTGATGGAGTATCTTGAGGAGGAATTCGCATTTGTCGTGGGATTTCCCATTCTTGGCTTCTTTGTGAATCTGCTCTTACGCGCATGGCAGATTCATAAGATCCGCAAAATTTACGGGGATGGAAGCGAAGGCTATGTATTTGATCTGGAAAAAGAAGATATTGAGGATACGAACAAACAGAATAAGCCAATCACAGGCGCTTATGATGCCGACACCACAGTAAAGACAAAAACCGGCATCTATGTAGGAGAAAAAAATAAGGAAATAATCAATTATCGTGGTATACCTTATGCGAAGCCTCCTGTCGGGGGCCTGCGTTGGAAGGCACCAGAGCCACTTCCTCTATCGGATAGTGTATTTGAAGCAATGAATTATGGTGCATCGGCCATACAGGTCGAGCATAAGGGTTCTATCATAAAGCATCACCGGCAGAGCGAGGACTGTTTGACCTTGAATATATGTGTTGCCAAAGAAAGGGCAGAAACCAAAAAACCGGTTCTCGTGCTGTTCCATCATGGCGATTTTTCCTGCGGAGGTTCAGTCGATCCCTTACTGTATGGTGATAGTTTTGTATCAGGTCATCCTGACACAGTATTCGTCAGCTTTAATTATCGCCTTGGCATTTTCGGATTTATTGATTTTTCAGAGGTCACCGGCGGAGATGCCTGTCCCGATGCCTTAAATCTTGGGTTGCTTGATCAGATCGCGGCATTAGAATGGATCAAGGAAAACATCGCATCTTTCGGTGGTGATCCTGACCGGATCACAGTGTTGGGTTTTGAATCCGGTGCATCCTCTATTCTTCTGCTTGCGACCAGCGAGCAGGCAAAGGGACTCTTCCAGAGAGCATTTATTCTCAATGACAGTCCTATGTCTGCTTATGACACACCGGAAGCATCCAGAATCCTTGCGAAGGATCTTTTAAGGGAAACGAAAGCCCGTACAATGGAGGAGCTATTACAGCTGAAAACTGAAGTCCTTAAAGATGCAGCGCAAAGGCTTTGGCAGGATATGTGCGCACCGACCTGTGACGGGCACCTGATTCCTGAAGATGTATATCAGGCCTTACGGGACGGAGCTGCTTCGGACATCGAGTTTATTATCGGTATTCCCAGCAGTCAGGCGCAGGTATTCAAATCCCTGGTAGGCAGAGAAAAGTATATGAAGGGGATACTCTCGACTTTATCCGATATTAAGGACTACATGGATGATACTGAAGTCAGAGCGTTACAGGAATATATTGAGGCACAGAAGGCATCATCGACTGAGCTTGAAGTAAAATCCTGGCTTGCGGATCAATGGTTTGCACTGTGCATCTATCGCGTCGCCGTAATGATTTCAGAAAGCGGAAAAAAGGTGCATCTGATGTACTGGGATGAAAAACCGGTAATCGAGAATCTGGGATCGGGCACCATCGATGCAATTGCAGCGCTACTTGGAAACAGCGACGAACTGCAGATATATGGCAGCGTAACGAATTCGGATCAGTCTGAGATACTTCAGAGCCTGCTGCATAAATTCATTAACGGTAAAGCGCTGCAGCTGTATCACAACGAGATTGCGGGCGTAGATGCCTTTGACTGGAAGGCATTTCCCAAGGCTCTAATTGTTTCGGACGGAAAACTTAAATGCGGCAAGATAGAACAACGGTTGATAAAAATGGAGGGCTGAATATGGAATATAAGGTAAACAATCTGTTATATGCTTCTGGTTCGGATATGATAGGTACTTTACGCTGCGTCATTACACTGAATGAGCCAGTGAACAAGTAGGTACTTGAAAATGCACTAAGGAAAGCTGCTGTGAGATACCATCTGTTTGCTTTTGCCATTGACGGCTGTCGTTTATACGTGGATACTTCTCATTTCATCACTGACGGGTACGGAAAGACCCCATTCATGCTGGCAATTCTGTATTTTTATCTGCATGAACTACATCCTGATGAGACATTTGATAAACAGATGATTGAATATTTCGAGAGTGCTGCATCGGACGCAGAGGCAGATGATGCCCCGTATCCGGATGAATTACTGCCATAAGATCCGGTGGGCAGTAATGAGAGACCGGAAGAAGTGTTCATGCTCCAAGATCAGATGAATGGATATGAATATATGGATCAATGGACGTCCTTCGTATATCTGATCAAACAGAAAGATCTGATGGAATATGTCTCAGGTCTGGATGGAAGCCCGGTAACTTTCATCGCATCCATACTGTATTGGACGATTACTGAATGCCATCCGGAAAATCGTCTGCCAATTGTGTGTGGCGTGCAGCATCAATTTAGAAATGCATTGGGAAAGCCGTCCAGCCATTTGTGTCATGTCAATATTGCTCCAATCATCTTTCACTATGATTTTGATGCAATTGAAGTTGAAAAGTTAAATACCATGGCGCGTGGGCAACTTATGATTGTGTCGGATGATTCAAATGATGTGCTGACTGTCAATGAGCACATCAGGAATGATAGGATGATCCGAAACATGGATCTGTCCCAAAAACAGGAGTATATGAAAAAAGCGATTCTGAAAGGAATCGGGACGAACACATTTGAGATAAGTTATACGGGACGTGTGCCTTGGGGGGAATGGATAAATATGTAAAGAACATTATTCCGTACCTTGACCTGACATTAAGCGGAGGGATTTCAATCGAGATTTTTTCTGTAGGTGATTCTTTCGGTGTCAATATCATGCAGAGGAATGGAGATACAAAATACGTAGATCGTTTTTCCTATCTGCTTGACGAAATGGAGGTACACTACACTACCGAAGCTCCTGAGCATTTTAAGCTGTGTGGAATTAAGCTTCCGGATTGAGCTGAGTAAGACTTATAAAAGCAGGATTACGTGGAATGAAGTCCGGACTGCTTTTTCTTAAGGTTGCGTAATTAATGTGACATTCTGGAACACCATCTTGCATTACGAATCCAAAACAGTCAATACTGATTATGTGAT
>CADCQV010000173.1 GCA_902803625.1 uncultured Lachnospiraceae bacterium | reverse complement strand
TGTATAGATTGTTAGCGAAACTCAAAAACCTAACGATAGCCATCGCGTAAGCGATTTGGTACAATATTATAAATATACTTTATTATTACATATGTTACCTGTAAATACAACAGACAATAGGAATAATCGGAAGAAATCTGTGCTTGCATTTTATACATTTTAAGAGTAGAATCATATGAGTCGTCGCCTGTGCGGCGAAACAGGGGAATCATACAGTGGCAGTATGACGGTCTCCAAAACCGTTCACGGGGGTTCGAATCCCTCTTCCCCTGCGCACAAAAGGATGTCCGAAGGGCATCCTTTTTTGTGCATAAAGGGATTCGAACCGCTGCGACGGCGAAGCCGGGAAAAATGATCCGGTGGATCATTTTTCAGCAGCGCGGCGTGAAAGGGGCGAAGCCCCGGAGCGAATCCCTCTTCCCCTGCGCACAAAAAGGATGTCCGAAGGGCATCCTTTTTTGTGCATAAAGGGGATGTAAATACCTGTTGTATTATTACCCGGAATTGTTTTATAATTATTAAGTTAATGCGGTCACAAAGGACAGCTGTGGCTTTGTGAACGGACAAGGAGAATAAGAAACAGGAGAGTTGGGTTTATGGAGAATTCGGTATTTATAGGTACGGCATGGTCACTTCTTCCGCCGATCATAGCCATTGTTCTTGCATTCATCACAAAAGAGGTATATTCATCACTGCTTATCGGGATCATCTCGGGAGCGCTGCTATATGGGCAGTTTAATCCCTGGATCAGTTTTGAGTCCATTTTTACGGTGATGTGTGAGAATATCGACCTGAATATACTGATCTTCCTCGTTATGCTGGGGATGATCGTTATACTTCTGCAGAAATCCGGAGGCAGCGCGGCATACGGAAGATGGGCAGGCACGAAGATAAAAAGCAAGAAGGCGGCGCTTCTGGCTACGACCCTTCTCGGTGTGCTTATCTTCGTGGATGATTATTTTAACTGCCTTACCGTGGGAAGTGTCATGAGACCTGTCACGGATAAATACAAGGTTTCCAGGGCGAAGCTTGCCTATATCATAGATGCGACTGCGGCACCGGTATGTATCATAGCGCCGATATCCAGCTGGGCGGCAGCTGTGAATTCCTATGTACCTGAGGATGCCGGTATCAACGGGCTTCAGCTGTTTATCAGCACCATTCCTTTCAACCTGTATGCACTGCTCACGCTCTTTATGGTTGTTTACACAAGTGCCAGAGGGATAGACTTCGGGCTAATGAAGATCCATGAGGACAATGCAGTGAATAAAGGGGATCTCTTCACCGATCACAAGGATGATGTCAAGACATCGGAGGAGGTGAAGGAAAACCCCAACGGAAGAGTGTATGATCTTGTTATCCCAATGATCCTTCTGATAGTGTCTGCTGTCGGAGCTATGATGTATACGGGCTTTTCAAGCGGTGCAGGAAACATACAGCAGGCCTTTGCCGACTGTGATGCTGAGATCTCACTGATATTTGCCACATTTATTACGATATTATTCCTTTTCCTCTTCTATGTACCGAGGAAGGTCGTGAGCTTCCGTGAATTCATGTCGAGCTTTATCACGGGCTTCCAGCTTATGATACCGGCGATAGCCATACTTACCTTTGCCTGGACCTTAAAGGGAATGACCCAGGCTCTCGGGATAAGGGATTATGTATACAATACCGTTGGAAGTGCGAGCTACGGGCTCAGCTTTGTTCCGGTGATAATGTTTATAATTGCCATTTTCATTGCCTTTTCTACCGGAACCTCCTGGGGAACCTTTGCAATACTGGTTCCGATCGTAACCAGTATTTTCGGTGCGGATGCACTTAATATGATGATAATATCCGTTTCCGCCGTACTTGCGGGAGCGGTATGCGGTGACCATATTTCACCGATCTCCGATACCACGATAATGTCCAGTGCCGGAGCACAGTGCTATCACATGAATCATGTTTCCACACAGCTGCAGTATGCGGCAGTGACCTTTGTCAGCTGCGTGGCGGGCTATATCATTTCAGGGTTTACGGGCAACTGGATCATTTCCCTGGCAGTGGGAGTCCTGATCATGGTAGTGGCATTGGAGATCCTGAGAAGAAGGTCGTCAAAGCAATAAAGGATCCGGGGGGAAGACTTGGGTATAAAGGAACTGAAAAAAGATGATGTTCTCCATAAAGCGGGAGACAGGGTCCGGGAAGTGGAAATCGTCCTCAAAGGAAGCATCAGTGTCCATAATGCCGACGGAGCCATGCTATTGAAGACAGGCTCCATGATCGGGGCTGCCGAGACCCCGGGGGATACCTATTCCTTTGATTATACGGCCGACAGTGATGCTACGGTCTATGCATATGACTATTCCAACACTGATGATATCCTGAAGGTCATCAGGCTCAATCAGAAGATCGCGCCGGTGCTCGCATCCTCCAGCGTTCGGTCCGCGGTGGACTGCTATTCCTGGTATGAGAAGATCAGAACGGAGTGCGAGAACCTCTATAATGGAGTGAAGAGGGATCTGGAGGACTACAAGAGCCTGATGGTGGAGCTGTCCAGAGAGCCCGAGGAATATCCGGAGATCGAGAATCTGATGGAGCCCAGAGAAGCGGAGGGCCTTGAGGAATGGAGACTGGATTATCTGAGCTCACTTATTGAAAATGACGCTACGGTAAGGAAGTCCTTTTACGGTCTCAGTATAAGCATCTGCATAGGTACCATCCTGAACAACAATGAATTCATAAAGGTGATCTATGCGGAGATCATAAGGATCTGCAGATACAAGGAATACCTGGACGAGGTGACTACCACCTTCAAGATGGATTACAAGTATGCCAAGGCGCAGCTTAAGGATGATGATGGTGAGACAGAGGGCGAGAAGGAAATACGGGATGCCATGCCTATCATCCTGAGCTATTCGGAAGCCCCGACCTCCACGGTACAGGTATTTGAAAAGCTTATAGCGGATTATGCGGCATCCCCTGACAAGACGGAGACCACGGATGAGATGCGTAAGCTCCGGAAGGAGATTTCAAGGATCTTCTATGATCTTTACTATGCGATCTTTATGAAGACGCTGACGGACAAGACCCCTCCGCTGGAGGTAAAGATGTTTTTACTCTTCGGCTTTATTGACGAGAATCTGGCAGGAAAGGAAAATACCGCGATCCTTGCCAATTTCGCGAGGCAGTGGAAGAGCGATCCCTCAGGAAGGGTAGTGACCATAAGGGACTGGCTGAAGCTTATCTATGAGATGAAGGTCAATCCGTCAAAGAATGAATTTGACAGTGATTATCTTGAATACCTGAAGGAACAGGTGACCGGAGGATATATCACGAGGGAAGAGGAAGCGGCGCTTAAGAATGACAGGACCAAAAGGCTGAAATTCGAGATAGAAAACTTCTTCACCATGGGAAACCGCCTGACCTTCGGAAGAGTCACCACCTTTGTTCCCATCTTTACCGATGATGCGGTACTAAGGCCTTTACGTACTGCACTCCTCACCCCGGACAAGGTAAAAACAGCGATCAATTCCATAAGGGAAATAGACTTTTCACTGTTTTACAGGGATTCCGTCACGGCCTTTGAGGATCTGGAGATAAACCAGTTCCTGGTATCGAAGGAGGTTCTTCCCTATGTGATACTTATGCCGAATATGGGCTCCAGGACATCCATGTGGCAGGAGATAGACGGTAAGAAAAGGGATACACCTGCCAGAATGATGATGTCCATTCTCTTTACCGAGGATCTGGATGAGGCCATGACAAAGCTCTGCGGAGAATTCAGGTGGGAGATGTGCAGACGCATACAGGGTGTTCACTGGAATGATGTCACCGATCCCAGCCTTACAAGCGAGTACTGCGATTATATGCAGTTTTACAGAAAGAACCACGATATCTCGCCGGAAAGCAGGGAAAAGATAAAGCTGGCACTTCAAAAGGCCAGAAATAATTACCGGACAGTATTCGTGGCAGACTATATGGTCTATATAAGGAGCGAGGCTACGGGCTCCGCGAGACTGAATAAGATTTCCCGTGGGATAGTTTTCAGATACTGTCCTTTCAGGGCCGGGAAGAGGGAAAGCATGAAGGCAAACCCGCTTTATGCGGATCTTATTGAGAAATACGGCATCAAACAGCAGGGGAAGATCCATCTTATCCAGGTTATGATGCAGAAGATAAAGAAGCTTGGAAAGGATGTGCCCGATACCATTACAAGGCAGCTCGATTATATCAGGACCTGAAATACCAAGGAGGAACGCTTTGGAATCCGAAAACACTCTTGCGGACAGAATGATAACCACATACGGACGGGAACTGGAAATGCTTTTTAAGTATATCCCGTATTTTTCCGACAAAAAAAATGAATTTTCGAAGAGCTATGACGGGGCACAGGGGGAGTCAAATCTGAATTTTCCGGTTTTTGATTCGACTCTTCTCGATTTTGTGAAAAGGGCTTCAAAAACCTCCCTTATGAACAGGAATTATCCCTATGTCTATTCAAGGCACAGGATAAGGACACATGAGGATGAGAGAAGGTTTATTGAGAGCTGTACCATAAGGAATGTGGATGATCTCCGGGGATTTCTGTCGAAATACGTTCTGGAGGGAATGCACAGGGGACCTGCCTGGTCCGAGGGAGCCAGAGAGGGAATTTATCTCGGGGTGCTCCAAAAATTCAAGGAACTCATTGACTTTTACAAAAAGCCGGGATGACGGTGAACAGGGAAAAGAATGGTTAGACGTGTATTTGTTGAAAAAAAGGAAGCATATGCGGTCCATGCCGCCGAGCTTCAGCATGAGCTGCACGAATTTCTGGGATTAAAGGATGTAAGGGTGCGTTATCTTATCCGTTATGATGTGGAGAATATAAGCCCGGAGATCTACAAAAAGGCAGTAAACAGCGTTTTCTCGGAACCTCCCGTGGATACTATCCGCGAGGAGTTTTTTGAATGCGGGATAAATGACAGGGTCTTTGCAGTGGAGGCTCTTCCCGGACAGTTCGACCAGAGGGCGGACTCTGCAGTGCAGTGCATCAGGTTCCTGAAGGGCAGTGAGGAGCCCATAGTCAGGACGGCAGAGGTATATATCCTTTCCGGGATAAAGAATGATGAGGAGCTGGAGCTTGTAGAGAATTACGTAATGAATCCGGTTGATTCACGTCTGTCTGACGGGAAAAAGCCGCTGACTCTGAAGCAGGACTATCCGGAGCCTGAGGATGTAAAGATCTTCAAGGGCTTCAGGAGCATGAGTGATATGTCCTTAAAGAAGCTCTACGATTCCCTGTCCCTCGCCATGACCTTCAGTGACTTCAAGCATATCAGAAATTACTTCGGGAATGACGAAAAAAGGGATCCCTATGTGACCGAGATAAGGGTTCTCGATACCTACTGGTCCGACCATTGCCGGCATACCACCTTCCAGACGGAGCTTAAAGATGTGACCATCCCTGAAGGGTATTATGCGGCGCCTGTCAGAAGGGCATGGGAAAAATACATGGAAAGCCGTGCCGGGGTGTACGGTAAACGTTCTTCGGAAAAGGGAGGGAAAAAGTATGTCTGCCTTATGGACATCGCCACCCTTGGTGCCAAAGCCCTGAAAAAGCTTGGAAAGCTCGAGGACGAGGAGAAGTCAAATGAGATAAACGCCTGCTCCATAGTGGTTCCGGTGGAATTAAAGGATGAAAAGGGGCGGGAATATAAGGAAAACTGGCTCGTAATGTTTAAGAATGAGACCCATAACCACCCCACTGAGATAGAGCCCTTCGGAGGAGCGGCAACCTGTCTCGGGGGAGCCATAAGGGACCCTCTTTCCGGACGTTCCTATGTTTATCAGGCAATGAGGGTGACCGGTGCTGCCGATCCCAGGGTCCCGGTATCGGAGACCCTGAAGGGCAAGCTTCCGCAGAAAAAGCTGGTCAGAGAGGCTGCAGCCGGGTATTCGTCATACGGAAACCAGATAGGTCTGGCTACGGGGCTTGTGGATGAGATATACCACCCGGGCTATGTGGCAAAGCGTATGGAAATCGGAGCGGTGATAGCAGCCGTTCCCGAGAAAAATGTTCTCAGGGAGGATGCTTCTCCCGGGGATATCGTGATCCTCCTTGGAGGGCGCACGGGACGTGACGGTATCGGCGGAGCTACAGGCTCTTCAAAGGTGCATACGGAGAAATCCCTTGACAGCTGCGGAGCCGAGGTGCAGAAGGGAAATGCTCCCACAGAGAGAAAGCTGCAGAGGCTTTTCAGGCGTCCGGAGGTATCGAAGCTTATCAAGGTCTGCAATGATTTCGGTGCGGGAGGGGTTTCCGTAGCCATAGGAGAGCTGGCCGCAGGGCTTGATATAGACCTCGACAAGGTACCGAAAAAGTATGCGGGGCTTGACGGGACCGAGCTCGCCATATCGGAGTCGCAGGAGAGAATGGCTGTTGTCGTGGAAAAGAAGGACAGGGATACCTTCCTTTCCTATGCGGCAGAGGAAAATCTGGAAGCTACTCCTGTAGCCGTTGTCACGGAAGACCCCAGGCTCATTATGCACTGGCGAGGCCGGAAGATCGTTGATATTAAAAGAGAGTTCCTGGATACAAACGGTGCCAGACAGGAAACCTCGGTAGAGGTGGAGCTTCCCGACGAAAAAAATAACTATATGAGGGAGGAGATCCGGATAGAGGATGAAAGAAAGGCCTGGCTAAACAGCATTTCTTCCCTGAACCAGTGCTCCAAACAGGGGCTTTCGGAGCGGTTTGATTCCTCTATAGGGGCAGCAACGGTAACCATGCCCTTCGGAGGTAAATACCAGAAGACTCCGATACAGACTATGACTGCCATTCTGCCTGTGCTTCACGGCACTACGGATACGGTTACAATGATGAGCTACGGCTTTGATCCCTATCTGTCCTCCTGGAGCCCCTTCCATGGAGCGGTATATGCGGTTACGGAGTCTGTTGCGAAGATAGTGGCTTCCGGCGGTGACATGCATAAGATAAGATTCACCTTCCAGGAGTACTTTAAGCGTATGACAAAGGATAAGAAACGCTGGAGCCAGCCTTTTACGGCTCTTCTCGGGGCCTTTGACGCAGAGCTCGGATACGGACTCCCGGCAATCGGAGGGAAGGACTCCATGTCCGGAACCTTTGAGGATATAGATGTTCCGCCAACCCTTGTTTCCTTTGCGGTTGACACGGCGAAGGTGGGCGAGGTCATTACCCCGGAATTGAAGGAAGCCGGGAATACTCTTGTAAAATTTACAATTGAAACGGACGAATATGAGCTTCCGAAGTATGACAGGGTGACAGAGCTCTATGAGGGGATCAGGAAGGCTGAGAAGGCCGGGATCGTAAGGTCTGCCTACGCTCTTGATGAGTACGGAATCGCCCCCGCTCTTTCCAAAATGGCCTTCGGAAATATGCTGGGTGTAAAAATAGGAAAAGGCCTTTCAAAGGAGGAACTGTTCCTTGCGGAAAGCGGCAATATCATAGCAGAGGTGAGCTCCTTAAGTGTCCTTGACTCCCTGAAGGTTCCCTATACCGTTATCGGTGAGGTAAGTGCGGAGCCGTATTTTGTCCATGGCAGAACAAGGATCGGGATAAAGGAAGCACTTGATGCCTATGAAGGGACTCTTTCAAAGGTATTTCCGATAAAGAGTAAGGAGGGGGGAGAAATGACAGAGTCTCCGGTATTCCTTACAAAGAAAGTATATATTTCTTCAAATAAGTGTAAGAAGCCGAAGGTGTTTATTCCCGTATTCCCGGGCACCAACTGTGAATATGACAGCATGAGGGCTTTTGAAAGAGCCGGTGCGGAAACCGAAATAAGGATCTTTTCCAATCTGAGTGAAAAGAATATAAGGGAGTCGGTCGCTTCGTTTAAGAAAGCCATAGACAGCTCTGAGATAATTATGTTCCCGGGGGGCTTCTCGGCTGGAGAAGAGCCTGACGGCAGCGCCAAGTTTTTTGCAACGGCCTTCAGGAATGAGGATATAAGAAGCGCCGTTGACGCTCTGCTTGACAGGGATGGACTCATACTCGGTATCTGCAACGGTTTCCAGGCTCTTATCAAGCTGGGCCTGGTTCCCTACGGCAGGATAATCGATGCGCAGACAGAGGATTCACCCACACTTACCTATAATACCATTAACAGGCATATCAGCAGGATGGCCTATACAAAGGTCGTTTCGAATAAGTCTCCCTGGCTCGCCCTTGCAAAGCCGGGGCACTCCTATGTGAGTCCCGCTTCCCACGGCGAGGGAAGGTTTGTGGCTTCGGACGAATGGCTGGATAAGCTCTTTACTAACGGACAGGTTGCCCTGCAGTACTCCGATCCGGAGGGGAATGTTTCAATGGATGAAAGCTGGAATATTAACGGTTCCTTCCGTGCGGTGGAGGGTATCACCGATCCCACGGGACGGATCCTCGGAAAGATGTGCCACGTGGAGAGAAGGGGAGAGGGAGTCAATATCAATATTTACGGAGAGCAGGATCTGAAGATCTTTGAAGCCGGGGTGGGATATTTCAGGTAAGATCCTTCGCTTCGCTCAGGATGACAGGGGGTGTTCAGGATGACAGGGGGTGTTCAGGATGACAGGAGGCGCTCAGGATGACATGGGGTGTTCAGGATGACAGGATGACAGGTGTCCGGGGGGCTGCGCCGGAATTGTACCCGGAAAAATACAATAATCGGACAAACGTAAAATAACACAATATATAGTGGTGTCCCAGCCGGGAGTGCCACCACATATGGATTTTTTAACGAAAATGCGCCTTAAACGGGCGCTTTTTTGTTGCAATAATTACAAAATTCCGGTTGATATATTCCCAAATTTGAATTAATATATGGGCAGAAGTGGTAAAAAGTGTCACAAAGTGGTAGAAGGTGGATCCTCACCGGGGTAAAAGCAGATGTTCATGGGGGAATACAGCCATACCATAGATGCCAAAGGAAGGCTCATTATCCCCGCCAGATTCCGTGAGGAGCTGGGGGACAGGTTTGTGGTGTCCAAAGGTTTCGACGGCTGTCTTCAGGCGAACGGTCTCGCTGCCTGGGAAAATATACAGGAGAAGCTGAAGGAGCTGCCGCAGTTCAATAAGAGCACCAGAGAGATAAAGAGATCTTTTAACGGCGGAGCAGTGATCGCCGAGGTTGATAAACAGGGGCGGATCCTTATCCCGGCAGAATTAAGGGAGCATGCGGGATTAAAAAAGAACGTGTCGCTCATAGGAACCGGATCCAACGTGGAGATCTGGGACAGTGAAAGGTGGAACGAGTCGGCTCCGGACAATATTGATGAGATAGCGGAAAGCTTAAGCGGACTCGGCTTCAGTCTCTGATATGGAATTTTCACATATTTCGGTCCTTCTTCGGGAGACAGTTGACAGTCTCAGGATAAAGGAAGATGGCACATATATTGATTGTACGATAGGAGGAGGCGGACACTCCTTTCAGATAGCAAAACTCCTCAGGCCCGAAAAGGGCGCAAAGCTTATCGGATTTGATCAGGATGAGGCAGCAGTAGCAGCGGCCACAAACAGACTCAAACAATTCTCCCGCCTCCTCACCATCGTACACAGTAATTTTAGCGAGATAAAGCAGGTTTTACGCGAACTCGGGATAGATAAAGCAGATGGTATCCTCCTTGACCTGGGGGTTTCATCCTATCAGCTGGATGAAGCAGGACGCGGCTTCTCCTATATGGATGATGCCCCCCTCGATATGAGAATGGACAGGAGGAACAGCGTTTCCGCATATGATGTGGTGAACGGATACAGTGAAGAGGAGCTCTTCAGGATAATAAGGGATTACGGCGAGGACAGGTTTGCAAAGAACATCGCAAGGAATATCGTCAGAAAAAGGGAGAATTCGCTTCTTAGAACAACCTTTGAACTGAGAGATATAGTGGAGGCCTCGATCCCGGCCAGGGTTAAGAAGACCGGAGGCCATCCGGCAAAGAGAACCTTCCAGGCCATAAGGATAGAGGTGAATCAGGAGCTTTCGGTTCTTGAGAACACACTGGATACGATGATCGGCCTTTTGAAGGACGGAGGAAGGATAAGCGTCATAACCTTCCATTCACTGGAAGACAGGATAGTAAAGCAGACATTCAAACGAAACGAATCACCCTGTGTCTGTCCACCGGATTTTCCGGTCTGTGTGTGCGGCAGGGTGTCAAAAGGGAGAGTAATAACAAAAAAACCCATAGTACCGTCAAGGGAGGAAATGGAGATAAATCCCAGGTCGAAAAGTGCGAAGCTAAGGGTTTTTGAAAGGGTGCCTTAGCCTTTTAAGGTTCCGGAGGGAGAGAATCATATGGCCAGGAGAACAGTCAGAAGAGCCAGAGCCACGGTTTACGGAAGGTCAAATAACAGTATCTATATTGACGGAAATACCGTAAGGACTATCCAGCCCAGATTCGGTGAGAAAGTACCGAAGAAAGAGGTGGAAAAGGGGCATCATACGGATCTTCTGACGCTTCCCCAGGTCTCTCTTGGATATTACCTTTTCTTTTTCATTGCGCTGGCTGTTACGGCCTTTGTGTGTATAGGCTATGTCAGGATCCACTCCGATATCACCGCTTCCCAGAAGAGAGTCTCGGGACTCGAGAGTACGCTTAACCGTCTGAAGGAAGCCAATGACGAGGAGTATGAACGTATAACAGGCTCCATTGATATGGAGGAGATAAAAAGGGTGGCAATGACTGATCTTCACATGAAATATCCCGACGAAAGTCAGGTGGTGCATGTTTCTCTTGAAAGCGATGATTATGTGAGGCAGTATGAAAAGATACCCGAAGAAATAAAGCAGGATGTCCTTAAGAAATAAACATAAAACAACCAAAGAAACAGAACCGTCGGGTTTTGACGGGAAAATGCAGCGAAAGCTGGTAGTACTCTTTCTCCTGGTACTGCTGGCTTTCGCTGCGTTGTCGTACAGACTTTTCGTCATAAACAGGGATAAGGGCGCGGATTACAAGAGACAGGCCATGCGGCAGCAGGCAGCCTCGTCCAGGGTGCTGCCCTTTAAGAGAGGCGATATTCTGGACAGGAAGGGCAGCAAGCTTGCATATTCGGAAAAGGTATATAACCTGGTGATCGATGCCAAAATGGTGCTGAGTGAGGAGGGGAAACACCTGGAGCCCACAATGAAGGCACTTTCCCGCTGTTTCCCCGAGGTTAATACCGGAGAGATCCGCGATTACATCAATAAAAACCCTGCAAGCAGATATAAGGTTTTCGCGAAGCACCTTGATTTTAATGAGATAGAGCCCTTTAAGGAGCTTCAGAAGGAGGGCTTTGACACAGAGACTTCAGTGTCCGGGGACGAGGCTGAAAAGGAGATGCTTGACGGGGTATGGTTTGAAGAGGATTATGAGAGAAAGTATCCCGGAAACAGCCTGGCCTGCGACGTTATAGGCTTTGTTCAGGGCGGAAACACCGGATTCTACGGCCTTGAGGAATATTATAATGATGTGCTGAACGGAACGGACGGCCGGGAATACGGCTTTATGAACGAGGACTATGTGATGGAGGAGTCCATAAAGCCCGCTGTTGACGGCTATACCATTGTTTCCACCATAGACAGCAACATCCAGTCGATAGTAGAGAAGCATATAGCGAAGTTTATGACCACCTATAAGGATGCCTACAGGATGGGGGCCGCGGCAAAGAATATCGGCGTTATCGTTATGAACCCGAATAACGGGGAGATATACGCAATGGCGGGATATCCCTCCTTCGATCTGAACGACCCGATGAATATGGACGGAGTCGATCTGACCCAGTTTATTCCGGAGGGTCTATCATCAAACGAGTTGGCTTTAGCAGAGGAGCAGGAGGAAGAGGTGGAAGAGGAGCCTGTAGAGGACGGGAGCGCCGGAGATACCGTCTCCTCCGATGAAGTGAAGAAACCGGAGGATCCTCTGACAAAAGCCAGAAACCAGATATGGAGAAACTTCTGTATATCCGATTCCTATGAGCCCGGAAGCGTAATGAAGCCCTTTACGGTGGCGGGGGCTCTGGACTCGGGGAAGATCACGGGGAACGAGAGCTACCAGTGCAACGGGTACCTTGAGGTCGGAGGCTATCAGATCCACTGTCACAACAGACTGGGAGACGGACTTCTTTCGGTGCAGCAGGGGCTTGCGAAGTCCTGCAACGTGGCTCTTATGGACATTGCCTTTGCAACCGGAAAGGAGCAGTGGTTAAGATATAACCGCACCTTTAATTTCGGCTATAAAACAAATATAGATCTTTCGGGAGAGACGAATGCGAGCGACCTTACCTTTGACGAGAGCATGGGGCTTACGGATCTTGCGGTGGCTTCGTTCGGACAGGGCTTTAACGTAACCATGATGCAGATCGCCGCAGGCTTCTCCGCACTTATCAACGGAGGCTACTATTACCAGCCGAGGGTCATATCGGAGATAAGGAATGCAGAGGGAGCTGTGGTTGAAGAAAAAAGCCCGAGGATCTTTAAGCAGGTAATCAGTGAAAGTGTAAGCGCAAAAATGCGTGATTTCCTGAGAACGGTCGTAATGAGTGACCCCCATGAGTGTACCGGATGGTCGGCGAGACCCGCAGGTTACACGGAGGGAGGAAAGACGGGAACCGCAGAAAAGGCTCCGAGAACAAAGAATGACTATCTCATTTCCTTTATCGGATATGTGCCTGCAGAAAACCCGGAGGTTCTCTGCTACGTGGTCATCGACACTCCGAATACGGAAATCCAGTCTGAGTCCACGAGAATGGCTACCAGACTGAACAGGGATATAATGACCGAGGTACTGCCTTATCTCAATATATTCCCGACTGAGCCGATCACCGAGGAGGAGGCAGCGGAGCTTAAGGAAAAGCAGGATACCTTCTACGAGAACAGCTCCTATTACGGCTTATCCGAAAACATGATCCCCGAAGAAGGGGCTTTGGAGGGTGATCAGACGGAAGGAGCGGAGCAGGAAAGGGAAGAAGTGATAGTGATACCGGCGGAAGGCGGAGAAGAAGCGGAGAGCGAACCCGAACCGGAAAGAGACAGCGCCGGAAATCCTATAGTGGACAATGTCATACAGTACGATCCCGAAACAGGCTATCCGCTGGATCCCGCAACGGGAGAGGTGCTGGATCCCGTCACACTGCAGCCCCTGAACAGCGGAGCCGGAGACGGTTATTCGCCGGAGGAAGGGGAGCTCCCGGAAGAAGAGGAGAATGATGCCTGATTTGAAAAAACGCTTCGTATGCTTTATACTTTCTTAGAAATAGAGAATCTCAAAATACAATGACAAAGGGCGGAGCGTATGTTTGTAAAGTTCCTTATCCATCTTCTGATCGCTTTTATTCTGACTGCAGCTGTCGGACACTTCCTGCTGCCTGTTCTGAAAAAGCTGAAGGCGAGGCAGGTAGAAAGAGAAGAAGGCCTGGAATCCCACAAGAAAAAGACCGGTACTCCAACAATGGGGGGTATTATGTTCCTCGTTGTGTTTGTGGTGATGACCACTTATGAAGCGGAGCTATACAGGGCTTCGATCCCGGTAATAGTGGGAACCCTGGGCTTTGGTGCAGTGGGCTTTATCGATGACTACATAAAGGTTGTGATGAAGAGGAATCTGGGACTCCGTGCCTGGCAGAAGCTTCTTTTGCAGATCCTTGTTTCCCTTGGGGTCATATATTCCGTATCCGTCTTTACGGAAGTGGGCTTTGATATGCTGATACCCTTTTCTTCGCTTATCAGCCCTGACGGAGCGGGCATATATGCCAATGCGGGGATTTTTACCGTTCCCTTTCTTATATTTGTATTTCTCGGCACCACAAACGGCTCCAATTTCACGGACGGTCTGGACGGTCTTTTAAGCTCGGTCACTGTGGTGATCGCGGTATTCATAGCCGTCATTTCATCCTCCCTTGCAATAAACATAACCATGGCAGCTGCGGTTATGACAGGCGCTCTTCTCGGATTTCTGGTATATAACCATCATCCCGCAAAGGTCTTTATGGGAGATACGGGCTCCCTTGCACTCGGGGGATTTGCGGCCTCCTGTATGATAATGCTGAAAATGCCTCTGTTCCTTATCTTCATGGGCATTATTTATTTTACAGAGGTTCTGTCCGTGATCATTCAGGTACTGTATTTCAAGGCGACAAAGGGAAAGAGGTTTTTTAGGATGGCTCCCATACATCATCATTTCGAGCTTCTGGGCTGGAGTGAGGTTAAGGTAGTGACGGTGTTCACTCTTGTGACTATGGCGGGATGCTTCCTGACGCTTGTATTGATGTAAGAGAAGGAGCCTTGGAAAAGATCCCTCGCATACGCTCGGGATGACAGAAGGAAATGCCTGTCATTCTGAGGGCGAAGCCCGAAGAATCTTTTTTCAGGAATGACAGAAGGGAACAAATGATATGAGTATTAGACACAGGGATAAAAACTGTCTGGT
>CADCQV010000172.1 GCA_902803625.1 uncultured Lachnospiraceae bacterium | reverse complement strand
TACATCCCTGGCGCAGAGCCTGTACAGGGGCTTTTTATATCCGGTGAAGAGCTTTCTCCTGGAATGCTCCACGCAGAGCATTTTCAAAAAGGGCTCCTATATCTCAAAGGATTCTCTGGTAGAGGGGCATAATTATCTCGGGAAAAATACGGAGATACACGGCTGTCGTCTGGGATACGGCTCATATATCAATAATAACGGGAACTTTTCCCATACCGATATCGGATACTATACCTCCATCGGGGTCAATGTGACCACTGCGGTGGGCGGCCATCCACTTAACGGTGCGGCAGCTCTGCACCCGGCCTTTACCGATCCTGAAAGGATCTTCGGCTTCAGCTATGCCCGTGAAAAAACCTATATTGACGATACGGCACGTATTTCGATCGGAAGTGATGTCTGGATCGGAAACAACGTAACCATACTTGACGGGGCGAAGATCGGGGACGGAGCCGTGGTCGGCGCTGGAGCAGTGGTAAAGGGAGAACTGCCGCCGTACAGCATAAATGCGGGGGTTCCGGCACGAACGATAAGATACAGGTTTTCTGAGGAAGAGAGGGATAAGCTCCTCAAACTGAAGTGGTGGGAGAAGGACGAGAAGTGGATTCGTTCCCACATAGATGACTTCAGTGATGTACGGAAGCTTACGGAGGACATCCTGGAATGAGTATGAAGCCTGCCATAGTGGTCGTGGCGTACAACAGGGATAAGGCACTGAAGCGCCTTTTAAACAGTCTGGAAAGTGCGGATTACAGCGGTTTTTCAGACATCACTCTGGTCATAAGCATAGATAAAAGCGATAGTACAGAGGTCATTGAAACGGCAGAGGCCTTTTCCTGGGAGCAGGGAGAAAAAAGGGTCATTACCCATCCCGAAAGGCTCGGCTTAAAAAAGCATATCTTAGGACTTGGGGATCTGACAGAGGAATTCGGAAGCATCATTATGCTGGAGGATGATCTCTTCGTTTCTCCGCTGTTTTACCATTATGCCTGCGCTGCGCTGGATAAGGTTTCAGCAGACAGGCAGGTTGCCGGGGTTTCGCTTTACAGCCATAAATTCAATGTTTTTGCCCGTCTTCCCTTTGATGCGGCAGATGACGGGTACGACAATTTTTATTTCCGCTTTCCGTCAAGCTGGGGCCAGGCCTGGACAAAGGATGAGTGGAGCGCCTTCAGGAGCTGGCTTAATGAGCATGACGGGGAGGATCTCCACGGGAACGGAATGCCCGCGCCCGCAGCGGAATGGGGAAGCTCCTCCTGGCTTAAATATGCCCTGAAATATGCCATCGAAGAGGGGAAGACCTGGTTTTATCCCCGGATATCCTACACGACAAATTTCTTTGATGAAGGGGAGCACACGAATGAGGCGGTTACTGATCTGCAGGTGCCTTTAAGTCTCGGGAAAAAGAGGGAGTACTGCTTTTCCCTTTATGAGGAATCGGGGGCAAAATATGATCCGTATTTTGAAAACGAGGCGCTGCCATTTCAGTCGGATATCTATGGGCTTAAAAGGCGGGATCAGGCATTAAGGGCCGGATGCTTTTATTCATCGGAGATACTGCCCTTTAAGATAAAGGAAAGCTTCGGTCTTTCATTAAGGCCCGTGGACAGCAATGTTTTGTTCCGGATCCCGGGAGAAGGGATCTATCTTTACGACCCTTCGGAAAAAACGGGGAAAAAGTATAAAGAAAGTGCCAGGCTTGAAAAGTATTTTTATCCCGGAATGAACAGAAAGAAGATAATGAAGCTTATCGGAGACAGATTTGAAGGATATTTTAAATAAGCTTAATTATATATTTAATGCATCGCAGAAGAGGCGTATGGTTCTTCTTATGGTATGCATCTTTATCGGTGCTTCGCTCGAGCTTCTCGGGGTGTCCCTTATCATGCCCCTTATCCAGCTTATCTCCACGCCGGAGGTGGTCACGGAAAACGGCGTGCTTTCAACAATTTATAATGCGCTCAATATGAAGAGCGTTTCCGGCTTTTTCATATTTCTGGTGATCGTAATAATCGTGCTGTATTTTCTAAAGAACCTGTATCTCTCGGTTCTTTACTATTTCCAGTATTCCTTTATCTACAATAACCAGCTGAAGGTGGCGGGCAGGCTTATCGACTGTTACCTGAAGAAGCCCTATACCTATCATCTGGATCACAATACCTCGGATATGATAAGGAATATAATGCTGGACACGGACAGGCTTTTCCAGCTGATATTGTCATTTCTGAATGTAATGAGTGAGATCCTGCTGTCTCTTTTACTCGTGATCTACCTTCTGGTAAGTGACCCTATGATGTCCTGCACTGTGGCGGGGCTTCTCCTTATCTGTATGGCAGCCTTCCGGATACTTACAAAGAAAAAGGTTCACTCCTACGGGAAGATGAACCAGGAGTACGACGGACGCATGCACCAGGCCATAAACCAGGCTCTTGGAGCCGTCAAGGATATAAAGATCCTCCACAGGGAAAGGTATTTTGTGGACAGCTTTGTTTCCTGCGGAAATAAGAAAATGACAGCCCTCATAAATACCAATTTCTTCGGGACCATCCCGAAATATATCATAGAGACCATCACTGTCGCAGCCATCATGCTGGTGCTCATATATAAGCTTATGACGGGGACGGATCTGAATACGCTGCTGCCTGTCCTTGCGTCCTTTGCCGTGGCGGCCTTTAAGCTGCTGCCATCCGTGGGGAAGGTAAGTAACTATCTGAATAATATCACCTTCCTGAAGCCCTCCATTGATCTCATATACCACGACCTGAAGGAAACAGAGGATATGGAAAACGTGGTGATAGAGGATCCGGATGACGGAGCCCGGCATAGCGCGGAGCCTTCGGAGATCCGGGTGGAGGAGCTGTTCTACAGATATCCGAAAACTGATAATGATGTTCTAAAGGGCGTGAGCTTCCAAGTGCCTCTCGGAACCTCCATCGGCCTCATAGGAGAGAGCGGAGCCGGGAAATCGACCCTCGCGGATGTGATCCTCGGGATCCTTTATCCGAGGGACGGAAGGGTTATGTACGGGAGCATGAATGTCCACGAATACCCCCTAAAATGGGCGAAAAAGCTGGCATATATCCCCCAGGCCATTTACCTTGCGGATGAGAGTATAAGGAAAAATGTGGCTTTCGGTATTGACGATAAGGAGATCGATGAGGATAAGGTCTGGGAGGCGCTGGATGAAGCGCAGCTATCCTCCTTTGTGCGTTCCCTGCCTGAGGGGCTGGATACGGAGGTTGGAGAAAGAGGAGTAAGGCTTTCCGGAGGACAGAGGCAGAGAATAGGCATAGCCCGGGCATTATACGGAAATCCTGAGATACTGGTCCTTGACGAAGCTACCAGCGCCCTTGACTCCGAAACGGAGACTGCCGTAATGGAGGCGATAGAACGGCTTCACGGGAAGAAGACTCTTATAATCATCGCCCACCGCCTGACTACGATTAAAAACTGCGAGTATATTTACCGCGTGGAAGCCGGAAACGTATATCCGGTGGATAAGAAGGAATTATTTTGAATCCGAAGCTTTCAGTCATCTTAATAACATATAATCATGAGCCCTACTTAAGGGAGTGTCTCGACGGGATATTTATGCAGAAAACGGATTTCGACTTTGAGATTGTCGTCGGTGAGGACTGCAGCACGGACAATACCCGGGAGATATTAAGGGAGTACGACAGGAAATATCCGGGACGGATGAAGCTTCTGTTCCGTGAAAAAAATCTGGGACGGGTAACCTTAAATGTTTATCAGACCTCAATGGAGGCAAAGGGCGAATACCTTGCCTATATAGAGGGTGACGACTTCTGGACGGATCCATATAAGCTTCAGAAGCAGGTAGCCTTTCTTGAGGAACATAAGGAATATATGGGAACCACCTGTTCCTTCCGACTTATCGGGGAAAAAAGCGAGCCGATAGAGAATAAACGGCAGGAGGAGCTTTACGGCTGGAGCGGTGACTATACCTTCAGGAACTGGCAGGAAGCGGGACCCTGGCCCGGACAGACCGCTGGCAATGTATGCAGAAATTTTTATCATAACGGAAAGCTTGACTATACCATACTTTACCGGGCACATGACTTTATAGATGACGGCGTGATATTTACCTTTATCCTTCTTCAGGGTAAGATATTCAGGTTTGATGATATAATGGTCGCCCATAGATACGTGGAAAAGGAAGGCGGGGAAAGCTGGAATTCGAGGAAGCTTAAACGGAATTACCTTATAGAGGAATGCGACCTGAAGCGAAGGATGATGGAATGGGTCGAGGAAAACGCCGGGCTTACGGAGGCGGCTTTTCCGAGAGCGGCTAAGGAATTCAAAACCGCTCTTTCGGTATTCGTAAAGCATCCCTCAAAGGAGACTGCGGATATGTTTTTCCCGTACCTCAGATACTATCTGCATTTGAAATTCGGGCGCGTAAAAAGGCGCGAAGCTATAGCCCGGGAAGAAGCCCTTCCGGAGGGGCAGGTGAAGGATTAAATGTATATTCAGCGTTTTACAAGCGGGCTCGGAAACCAGATGTTCCAGTATGCCTTTTATACTTATCTTCGAAACAGGTATCCGGAGGAACGGGTTCTAGCGGATATTTCCTGGTACAGCTGGAATGATGCCCATCAGGGCTTTGAGCTTGAAAAGCTTTTTAAGAGGGATGACAATCCCGATTTCATTTTTGAAAAGGCGACGGCCTTTGAGTCCTACTGCTGCTCCGGGACCGTACCCCAGACAGGTAAGGCGGCTTACCTTTTTAACCGGTTGACAAGGCTCTGTGCCGGTAAGCATTTTGAAAGAAACCGGTACAGCGAGACCGGGCGGGAGGCAAAGAACGTACTTAAGGAGAGGATCGATGATCTTCCTAAGGGACGTAATCTCTATATTACGGGATACTTCCTGGATGAAGCCTATTATAAGGATAACCTTGATTATCTGAGGAGGGCTCTTTCTTTTTCGGAAAAGCCCGGGGATATAGGAGAGGAGAATCACGGGCTTTTGCAGGAGATAGAGGAGGGAGCTTCCGTATCCATTCATGTGAGACGCGGGGATTACCTGAATCCCGGCTATACGGAGGCCTTTATCAATCTTGGCATGGACTACTACAGAAATGCGGTCGAAAGAGCCCGGGAGCTATGTGAAAACCCCAGGTTCTACATCTTCTCCGATGACAAGGATTTCATTAATTCCGCCTTTGACTGGCTTCCGGAAAAACGGGCAGTGAGCGGGAATACAGGGGATAAAAGCTATATTGATATGCTCCTTATGAGTAAGAGCCTCTGCCTTATCACTGCGAATTCCACCTTTTCCGAATGGGCCGGGCTTCTTGATAAAAGGAAGGACTGCAGGGTAATATACCCGAGGGAGTATCTTAAGGAAAAGGACAGCGAGGTGCATACCCTGCCGGGATGGATACGGATGTGAGGGAAAGATTCTTCGGGCTGCGCCCTCAGAATGACAGAGAAGCGAAGGATCTTTTCAGAAACAGAAAGGAACGAAAGATACAAGCTATGAAGAACAGAAAATACGGGAAGCCCCTTGGCAATCTGCTGGCGATAAAGAGCGATTTTTTCGAGCATAATGATAGGATGCTCGAAATGTCAGCGCGGCAGGCGGATGCCCTTTTGATCCAGAAAAAAAGGGAGCACTGCAAGATATGCCATGCTCCGATAGAGGGGGAGCCCCTTTATAAAAGCCAGAGAATGGAGTACTACCTCTGCAAAAAGTGCGGGCATCTTAACAGCGCTAAAGAAGACACGGAGGACTTTGCGAACAGGGTTTACCTCGAGGATACTTATGAGAATAATTATTCCGAAGAGGACAGGGAAAGATACGAAAACCGCCTGAATACCATTTACATACCAAAGGCAGAGTTCCTGCTGGAAGAGCTTAATAAGGACGGACTATCAAGAGAGAAGATCCGTCTTCTGGATGACGGTGCGGGGAGCGGATATTTTGTCGGAGCGATGAGAAAGCTTAAGGCAGAGGCATCCGGCATAGAGATATCCGGAGCCCAGGTGGAATTTGCCAACAGAATGAACGGGGAAAAGGTCTTATCGCAGGCAGACAGCGCGGATATTCCCGGAATACTGAAAAGCACAGAAGCCAATGTGCTATCCTTTATCGGGGTTTTCGAGCATATCATTAATCTTGATGAAATACTGGAAGCAATAAAGGAAAACAAAAATGTAAGCTATGTCTATCTCTCGGTTCCCATGTTTTCAATGAGCTGCGTGTTTGAAGCCTCCCATCAGAAGTGCTATAACAGACATGCCGGCGGCACTCATACCCACCTGTTTTCTGATGAATCACTCTCCTTTATGGCGGACAGAATGGGCTTTGAGGAGCTTGCAAGCTGGAAATTCGGTTCAGACATGATGGATCTTTACAGGATGCTCTGTGTGAGCCTTGAGCAGAACGGCAATGCCGCCTTAAAGGACTACTTTGCACCGAAATTCCTGAAGATGATAGATGAGCTGCAGCTTACGGTAGACAAAAATGAATTTGCATCTGAGATCCATCTTATCCTCAAAAGAAAATAGTGATTTTAGCCGGGGCTTTATTCTTGCTGTGTCACTCATCGCCCTGTTTTTTGCGTGCCTTCCCCTCTTTACGGTGAACTGCATACAGGGGCATGACATAGACTACCATCTTCTCCGTATCGAGGCCCTGAAGACCGGTATATTAAACGGACTTCCCTTTTTGCGGGTAAATATGCTGTTTTTCGGCGGAGAGGGCTATGCCAGCTCCATGTTTTATCCTGACTTTCTTCTCTACATCCCGGCGCTTCTCCGCGCAGCGGGGGTGGGAATAAACCTGTCCTTCCATATTTTCGTGGGCTTCTGTATCATAGCGGCATTTATATCCATGTATTTCTCCGTGTATTATATTACCGGAAGAAGCACATCCGCACTTATTTCCGCAATAGCCTATACCCTGTGCCAGTATCATATTGATGATATCTATACAAGAGCGGCAGTCGGGGAGTATACGGCCTTTATCTTCCTGCCGTTAATAGCTGCGGGGTTATTTGATCTCAGCGAAAAGGATTTTAAGAATCCCGGTCTCCTGATAGCGGGAATGTCCGGAGTACTTCTTTGTCATACCCTGAGTACGGTGTTTTGTATCATTCTCTGTGTATTTTATGTTCTTATTCATTTCAGAGGCTTTATCGGCAAGCCCGCGAAGCTCCTGAGACTTATGGCGGCGGCTTTACTTACCATTTTACTTACCGCGTTTTACTGGCTGCCCTTTGTGGAACAGATCCGGAGTACGGAATTCAAGTATAAGATCGCGAAATTTGACGTTGGCTATGAAAAGCTGTTACTCAGGGAGATATTTGAGAATAAAGTGGGGAGGATGGGGATCGCCCTGATCCTTCTCGTTTTTGCGGCTCTCCTGATAAGGCATGCCGGGGACAGGCTTATCCGCTTTGCGGATCTGGCGCTGGCGGCAGGACTCATATTTATGTTCTGCACTACCGGGTTCTTCCCCTGGAAAAGGCTCGAAAGATATGTAATGAGCGTACAGTTTCCCTGGAGGCTGTTTATCATATCCTGCCTTTTACTCTCTGTCGCGGCAGGTATATATATTGAAAAGGCTGCGGGTGAAAGAAAGAAGCTGGCGGTTATTGCCGTGCTGGCTGTAATGGCTGTTTCCGCGGTATGCAATATTAACAGGACTGAGGAGGGCTACTATTCCTACTCGGACGATTATTATGATGTGACCGAGTACACCTGCACCGTGATAGGCGGGGAGTGGCTGCCGATAACGGTGGAAAAGCGCGGTAAGCTCGGGCGTTACAGCGAATACGCCTTTGATGATAAGGGGCAGAAGAGAGAAGTAATCCGCGGGGGAAATACCCTGACCGTCAATGCCGTGGGTTCGGAATATCTGGATGTTCCCTTTGTATATTATTTTGGCTATGCCGCAAAGGATGAGGAGGGGAAGCCTCTTATGCTTGACGGCAGCGGGGACAACGGGAGGATCAGGGTATATACATCCGGAACGGAGTCTGCTTTCATTTATTACCCCGGAACCCCGCTGCAGAAAGCGGCAGATATAATGTCACTCATCACACTGATAGCTGTGGCAGCTGTTTTCATCCGGGGTAAATGCAAACGCGGCCTGCTTTTTTATACTCTTGATTTTCTTTTCCCATTCTGATATATTTACATCACTTTCGGACGGACATCCTGCCTGTCCGGTACATATCTATGGCGCTTCGCCGGTAGATTCAATTTAGGTATTCTAACAATCATTTCTAAGTAGAAAGGAG
>CADCQV010000171.1 GCA_902803625.1 uncultured Lachnospiraceae bacterium | reverse complement strand
TTGGCGTAGGCGTTGTTGATGGAATGAAGGGTGATGACATTGTTAACAAGTTCCACTATGGTGTTAATGACAACGGTTCTATCGTAAAGATCAACGGAAGAGCATCGACCGATGATACGACCCCTACCAGCAAGAATTGGGCTACAGATGGTAACATCAAGGCTGGGTCAGTGCTTCCTATCGGCTCCATAAGTAATAACAATAATGTGTGGACCGGTGCAGCACTTAAATATACAGATTCTGTAACTGTTGACGGTAAGTCATATGCGGGCGGAGGCTATATCAGCACAAAGACCACTTCGACTGCAAGGGCAGCCATCGACAATATCTCAGCAGCCATCAAGCTCGTATCCGCAAGGAGATCAGAACTCGGTGCTATCCAGAACAGACTTGAGCACACGATCAAGAACCTGGACAACGTAGTTGAGAACACCACAGCAGCAGAGAGCACGATCCGTGATACCGATATGGCATCCGAGATGGTTCAGTATTCGAAGAATAACATTCTTCAGCAGGCTGGCCAGTCAATGCTCGCACAGGCAAATCAGAGCAACCAGGGCGTTCTGTCACTGCTCGGCTAAAAAATGCATAACTACTAAACTATCATTGGTTTTAAGTTATCCTGGGAACTGCTCCCGCTTCGAAAGAAGCGGGAGCTTTTAGTTGTTTTTGACGCCACCTTATAATAAAATAAGATAAGATACTTCAGGGATACAGTAGTCCCGGGAAGGGGGAACGGCATAAATGGGATCAGTGGCAGCTAAAGAAAACACCGGATACACGGTAGAGGATATCATTTCGCTTCCCGAGGGGGAGAGAGCGGAGCTTATTGATGGTGTCTGGTATGATATGGCAGCTCCCACGGGAACACATCAGGAGATACTTATTGCAGTTGCCGGTGAACTAAGAAATCATATTCGAAAAAACGGTGGAAATTGCAAAGTGCTTCCAGTTCCTTATGCCGTCTTTTTAAATGACGATGACTACAATTATGTAGAACCTGATGTATCCGTGATCTGCGATCCGGAAAAACTGGATGATAAGGGCTGTCACGGGGCACCGGATCTGGTCATTGAGATCATATCCCCTTCCACCAGAGAAAAGGACTATGGCATAAAGCTTTTTAAATACCGTACTGCAGGAGTGAGGGAATACTGGGTGATCAATCCGGATACAAGGACAGTTGACACTCATTTTTTTGCATCGGACAACAATGAAGAAGCAGGGGATCAGGTATCATTTGAAGAACCTGTTCCATGCAGCCTGTTTCCGGAATTTAAGATCATAATTTCAGAGCAGATTTAAGATTATCTCAGAGAGAGATGACCTTCGCCGGGAGCCAATATTTCAGTCTCAGGCGGAACGGGACTTGAATACGGGGGTATTTCGTGAAAATAGTATTTTTAAACGGCGGACTCGCCAATCAGATGTTCCAGTATACATTTTACAGATACGGACAGATAAAAAACCCTGATGATGAGTGGTATCTTGATGATTCCTTCTTTTTCGTGAATGACGTTCATAACGGCTACGAGCTTGAAAAGGTGTTCGGTGTTCAGCCGAATCTTTTAAGCAGGTATTTTGATGAGGACGTATGGGAATATATGATCGGGCTGAAGAGAGAGGGAAAGAGTATCCCCCAGACACTTCTCGAAAACGGCGTAGAGATCCGTATGATATCCGAATACGATAACTGGAAGCAGTGGAATCCCTTTGAGGGAAGGCTTGACCAGCTGGATCAGGAGTTCGAGGACTGGATGGTAAATATGGAGGGGGATATTTATTATAACGGCTATGCCATAAAGTCTTTTTATTATAAAAATATCCGCTGGAAGCTGAAGAAGGAATTTGTTTTCCCTGCTATTGACGAGGAAAAGAATCTGGAATATCTGGAAGAAATAGAAAATACAAATTCCTGCGCCTTGCATGTGCGGCGGGGCGATTATGCCAAGTTCAATGCCATCGCACCGGATGAGGTTTATGATCAGATGGTCAGTGAGATGCTGAAAAGGGAACCCGATATGACCCTTTTTGTTTTTTCCGATGAGATATCCTACTGTATGGAGCATAAAGACAGCATGGGACTAGGGAAAGCCGGGAAGTGCGTATTTATAGAGGGAAACTCGGGGGAAAAGGCCTTCCGTGATATGCAGCTTATGAGCAAGTGCAGAAATATGCTTGTCGGGAACAGCTCCTTTTCCTTTATGGCCTCGCTCTTAAATGAGAATCCGAAGACCGTGCTCACTTTCAGACAGGACCGCTACGGTTTTTGAGTGTATAAATGAGTGTTTTTGGGTGTTTTTTAGTAAGAAAAAACCCCTTGACTTGTGTCAGGGGGCTGTGCTATAGTAATACGGCTTAGGGCGACAGCCCTTTTTTTAGTGTATTTCTATTTCGCCAATGAATGGAGGAAGCTATGAGGACAAGAGTTACACTTGCATGTACTGAATGCAAAAACCGTAATTATAACACAACCAAGGATAAGAAGACGCATCCCGAGAGAATGGAGATCAAGAAGTACTGCAAGTTCTGCCGTACACACACACTGCACAAGGAGACCAAGTAAGGCTCCGGCGCACTGAAAACGAAAGGAACGGCATTAAGCGATATGAGTGATAGTCATAATACATCTGCTTCCGCAAAGGGAAGCGGCAATGAATCGGCTCTCCAGGGTTTCTGGAAGGGGCTAAAGTCGGAATTTCATAAGATAGTCTGGCCCGGCCGTGAGGCTCTTATAAAGCAGTCAGCGGCGGTTGTCATAGTATCTGTGATCGTTGGTGCCATTATTGCCATCATTGACCGCGGAGTTCTGTACGGGATTGATTTCCTGCTTAAATAAAAGGAAAGGGATTCTATGGCTGAAATAATAGCTGAAAACAAGGCTGAAGATATAGCTGAAGAAACAGTGGAAAACGAAGCGGCAGAAGCTGCTGCAGAAACAAATCCTGAAGACGGGCCGGAAGAAGGCGCGGATGAGAAGAAGATCCCTGACAATGCCCACTGGTATGTGGTTCATACTTATTCCGGATATGAGAATAAGGTAAAGACGGATCTTGATAATACAATAAAGAACAGACATCTGGAGGATCTTATTCTGGAGGTCAGGATACCTACCCAGATGGTTTCCGAGCTGAATTCGAAGGGTCAGAGAAAGACCGCAGAGAGAAAGATGTTTCCGGGATATGTGCTGGTTCATATGGTGAAGACCAACGACACCTGGTATGTGGTCAGGAATACCCGCGGAGTTACAGGATTCGTGGGACCGGGGAGCGAACCCATTCCCCTTTCAGAGGAGGAGATGAAGCCTCTGGGTATCCATGTTGAGAACATGGTGGTGGATTTCGGTGTTGGCGATACCATTGCCGTTGTCGCAGGGGTATGGAAGGATACTATCGGCGAGATCACACGTATGGATATGAATAAGCGTACCGCAACCATTACCGTAGAGCTTTTCGGCAGAGGGACATCGGTAGAGATCAGCTTTGACGAGATATCTAAGATGCGCTGAGCGTCTTTTGATATGATATAGGAGTGTGGAAGGGTTTTCCTTACCCGCTTTTACCACAAACGGCGTTTAACGCCAGTATTAATTAAGGAGGGCAATAATGGCCAAAAAAGTAGAAGGTTACATCAAGTTACAGATCCAGGCCGGCAAAGCAACACCCGCGCCGCCGGTTGGTCCCGCTCTGGGACAGCATGGTGTAAACATCGTTGACTTCACCAAGCAGTTCAATGCCAGGACTGCAGACAAGGGT